>SLFH01000303.1 GCA_007124345.1 Phycisphaerales bacterium
CCTAGCGTTTCGACCAGGACGCCGGTGGGGTTGCGGAGAAAGGCACGCCATTCTGAAGCATTGCCTCGCTCCTTATCACGAACCAACTGCAATGCTTGCTGCAGTGAGCGATCCAGGACCAGATAACTGCCCGGTCCGAGCGTATGACGGCCCTGGACTTCGCTACCTTGCCGGAAGCGCTCCTGTGCGAACTTGCGCTGATCAGACGGCGGAAGCAGGGCCTTACGCATATCGATAAGGTCGTCGATGCCGGACTCGCCATTGGCGGATTGGCGAACTTGCGCAAAGAGAACCGGATCGAAGTCGAGGGGACTACCACCCGGTCGCGGCTCCAGTCCGAAGCGTGACGCATGGGCGATGGTGAAGCTGCGCAGATAGGGATCGGCGTCGAGGTTCCGATCGTCCTGATCCGGCAGCGCTGCGCGTAACCTTTGCCATCGGCGCCAGCGGGTGTCTTGATCCGTGGTGTCGTCCTCGCCAAAACCGTCGATCGCCTCGACGAGTTCCAGAAGATGATCTGGCAGGAGTCGGGGGCCCTTCGGCGTTTCCAACCAGGCGCCATGCCGATCAATACCGCGCACCGGTTGGCCACCGAATGTGCGCCAGCCGGCGCGGATGGCGAAGTCTGGCCGATCGATGGTGCTCTCGGTCTCGACGTGCAGCGCCAAGTCGACAAAAGGCGGCAGGCCGAGTGCTGCGGCCTGTGCCGCGCTCAGCTTGGCCACCTGCGCGTAAGGCACGTCGACGTGATACTCGCGACTCGCCGCCATCCCTTCGTCGAGCCAAGCTGTCAGCTGGGCCAGTGCCAAGACCTGAGAGCCGGAGACATGCTCAGACCATGTGGCGAACGGGAGCGCATCAGTCCTCTTGCGTAGCAATCCGGAGGTCTGCTGCAATCTGAAGCGCACGGATTCGAATGCAGGTGACGCTTGGAAATGGAGACTCATTGTACCGTGTATTCTCGGCGATGTAAGTCGATTCCCGTCTCTGCATTGATCAGATCACGTAACTCGTCTTGCCAAGTGTAGCTGGTCGGGCTGCTGTGTGCCCGAGACCAGCGTCCACGTTCTCGATAGACCTCGCTTCCGAGGTAGCGGCTTCGACCGAAACGTGGCGCCCGCGGGTCATCGTCGCGCCAAACGCACCAGCATGCATTGTGGCTCCAGTCGGCGATGATCAGTCTGCCGATCCGCATCAGCAGTACGGCGTGATCGGCGAACACAGGGCGGTTGCGATCACTTTCCAGGATGGCGCAAGGCGCATCACGGCCGAAAAGCTGCCTCGACCGCCGGTGACAGTGGGGCCCGAAAAGCACGTCGGCTTCGACGATGGAATCTTTGCGAAAATAGGCGAGCCAAAATTCGCGACGGTACTTCCACTGGCGACGATGCATGGCGCTTTGCACGACGTCATCGATAACATCGAGGAATTGATCGAGGACAACCTTGACCAACCAGCGCCGCATGACGCTACGCGCGTCCTCGCTAACGCCGGTCCACCGCTGGGGCTTCGTCCTGGGATCACCGTAGCGCCGCAGCATGAAGTCCTGAATACGCGCCTTCAGCTGGCCATCGGATGGATCGCCATTGAGCCAGGGCCGCAGATAGGCATCGGCCAGTGCTCGACGAAGCTCGGGGTCGACGAGCGCATCCGCCGCAAAAATCTGACCCTCGACGAAGTCCATGGCTTTCGCATTCCAGCGTCCAGCCGGGAAATTGCGTTCGATGGCCTGCGTGCCGGCGAGCAGCGTCGCTCGCAGAATGCCGTGATGGACGTCAGGGTCGATCCCCGCCTCTTCCAAGGCTTCCGGAGGCCGATCGGCTCGGATGCACGCGAGAAAGACTGCGTGCGGTGCTTTTTCGGGTTGCGTCAGCTGGCAGCCGTCCACCCGCATCCGCCAGATCTCGTCCATCTTGAAGCGGTGCTCGTCGATCAGCCTAGCGATCACGTCAAAACGAGGCAGGCCGGGGTCGAAGGCGCGGAGATAGGCGCTCAGCAGGTTGCGCAGCAGGCGACGGGCGTTCCCGCCATCCTTCAACTTCATCCGTAAAGCCGGCAGCAGTCCGGGATGTTCGACCAATGGCGGATCGCGGTGCCAGAGCGCATAGGGGAGCATCCGCCAGTCGCGCCGCGCCAAATACGCCGCCTGGTCCTCGTCCAGCGCGCGACGAATCCGTCGTTCGAGGGCATTCAGGTCTTCGTGCTCGGGCAAATCCGCGACGGTGTCGAACAGTGCGGCGAGCCGCCCACGAGCCGCCTCGACATTTTCGGGCGAGCGGGACCGCGAGGTCGAGAACAGATCGCCCGGCCGCAAGCCGGCGAGCACGCTCTGCAGGGTCATGGCGCTCCTCCGACCGACGATGGCTGCTCCGGCGCTGCCATGATGAAGCGAATGTCGATGCGCCGATTGGCAGCCATGGCATTCAAGTCATCGGTGGTTTGCCACTCTCGAGTTTCGGCGTAGCCACTGACGCCGATCAAGGGTTGGTTTCGGTCGTTGCGAAAGTCGAGGAGTCTGACGTCGAGCTCGCGCAGCGTTCGGAAGGTGTTCGTGGCACGCGCCACGGAAAGATCCCAGTTGTCCCGGAAGCGGCCAGTGATCGGCACGCGATCCGTGTGTCCCTCGATCAGGATTGTCTCAAGCCTGCCGGTGCGCTGTGGCGGACAGTGCTCCGGCAAAGAGATCGAGCCTGGAGGATCGACAGCGAAGGCATTGGCGAAGCATGGCATGAGTGGTTTCATCGCAACCACCAGCTTGCCCA
>SLFH01000138.1 GCA_007124345.1 Phycisphaerales bacterium
CCAGGGAATCAATCCACGACGAGCGCGGCATCTACCAGACGATGACCGAATCCGAGTACCTCCAGGACTTCCGCGACCTGGCCCGCAAGACCACCCGCGGCTGCGTCGTGCTCGAAAGGCCCGACCTGCTCAAAAACTTCGTCGAGCAGCACCAGGCCCCCGACACCACGGCGCGCAAAACCGCCATGGCCGAGCTGGAAGCGATGGACAAACGCCACTCCCAGCACATGCCCGGCAACGAGGTGCCCGAAAGGCACTGGCTTTACCGGTTCGCCAAAAAACACTGGTTCTTCGGCTTCGGAGCGTATTCATGATGCGCCTCGCGCCAGAACCCGCCACCACGAGCCGCGCCCGTAAGGAAGCGGTCCAACCCTCCCGCGACCGGCTCGCGATCGCCGTAATGGCAATGCTGCTGACCGCGACAACGCATGCGCCGGCCGACGAACCCGACGCCCCCCGCCTGCCCGATGCCGAAGTCCGCCAATCGCTGCACGCGATGAACCTCGACGACCGCGAGTTGCTCCGCCGCATCAACGGCTCAACCTCCGCTCAGCCACTGATGACGCTGATCATCGCGGCCCTGCAGGAGCGCGAGCCGGGCTGGACCCTGCCCCAGCCGCAGCGCCTGCTTGCGATCGATCCTCAGGGCGGTGCGCCGCCATATCCGCACAGCCGACGCCTGCGGCGCATCATTCCCAGCGGCACACACCGAGCGTACCTGGACCTGATCGAGGGCCGCATCGACTTCGCCCTCACCGCGCGCGAGCCGTCGGAGGACGAACTCGCCCTTGTCGCGGAGCACGACCAGCCGCTAGACGTCCAGCCCGTCGCCATGGACGCGTTCGTCTTTATCGTCCACCCCGACAACCCGGTGGAAGACTTGACGCTCGACGAGATCCGCGGCATTTTCCGACCGGATGCGATCCAAGGCGGTCCCGTGCGCGGTCGCTTCCCGGTTGACCGGGCCGTGCAGGACGGCAATGTTGGCGAGCCCCAGGTCGCAACACAGATCGAGCTTGAGCCGCTCCCCGTACAGCAGCGGATCGCCAACTGGACCGAGGTCGGCGGCGAGGACATGCCCATCCGGCCGATCACCCGCGACCGCAACTCCGGCAGCCAGCAGTTGATGATCAAGCTGGTGATGCAGGATCGCCCCATCATCGCCGGTCGGCATGTGGTGCACGGCATGCTCGCCCCCATCGGAGGTGTCGCCACCGACCCCGGTGCCATCTCCTACAGCGTCCACTACTATCGGCGCTACATGACCACCGAATTTCCCGGACAACCCGGCGACGCGGGCCACCGTCGTCCGCTGCCGGCTCCAAGGATGATCGCCGTCGATGGCGTGCACCCCACGCCCCAGACAATTGCCGACGGAACCTACCCGCTGCGCGAGCCGGTGTGGGTTGTCATCCGCGAGGATACGCCCGCCGACCACTGGGCCCGTCGGCTGCGCGACTGGCTGTTCAGCAACCAGGGCCAGCAGCTTGTCGCCGCATCGGGCTACGTGCCGATCGACGAGGCCGCGCCCCTGCCCGAGCAGGGCTCGCAGGGCCAAACGCCTTGAATTTCGACCTACGACGTGAGGAGCGACCCATGGAATTGAAGCTGCCGCAGATTGATTTACCGCAGGCGGTCCCGCAGCAGCAGATGCGCCCCACGCAGGCCAACATCCCCCCCACGCTCGAGCAGCGCGAACAGATCAAGGCGATGATCGATCGCTACGCCGAGCAGTGCTCGACCGTGCCGCCGGTGCCGCTGGAGGAGCTTCGCGTCCATGCCGAGCAGGCCCTCGCGGACAACGGCCTCGATGACAAGTACGTCGAGTATGCGGCGGTGCTTTTCAACAACGCCCTGTGGAACGACCAGCTCGCGACCGTGCCTTACGAGCGGCGGCTTCTGCTGCTGCCCAAGTGTCTGCGGGCCGAGGCGACCTGCCCGGCGCCGTTCGACGAGTTCGGCCTGCTGTGCAAGCACTGCGGCCAGTGCTCGCTGCAGGACCTGCAGGCCGAGGCCGAGCGCCTGGGCTACGCCGTGCTCATCGCAGAGGGCTCCGCCGTCGTCATGGCGATCATCGAGACGGGCAAGATCGACGCCATCGTCGGCGTCTCCTGCCTCGACGTGCTCGAAAAGGCCTTCCCCTACATGGAGTCCGCCGCGATCCCCGGCGTCGCCATCCCGCTGCTGCAGGATGACTGCAAAGACACCAACGTCGACCTTGAATGGATCTGGGACGTGATCCACCTGACCAGCGACGACCGCACCCACCGCATGGACCTCGATGCCCTGCGGCAGGACGTGGAGGGCTGGTTTACGCCGGACGCCCTCGACGCCATCATGGGCGAAGCCGAGGACGAGACGCAGCGGATCGCCCGCGACTGGCTCGCCCGTTCCGGCAAGCGCTGGCGGCCGTTCCTCACCGTCTGCGCCTACCACGCCCTGCGCGAAGACGACGTCGACGCGCCGCTGCCAGATGATCTGAAAAAGCTCGCCGTCGCCGTCGAGTGCTTCCACAAGGCGTCTCTGGTGCACGATGACATCGAGGACGCGGACGACCACCGCTACGACAGCCCGACCGTCCACGCGGAGCACGGCGTGCCGGTGGCGCTTAACGTGGGCGACCTGCTGCTGGGCGAAGGATATCGCCTCATCGGCGAGGTCGAATGCGAAGACCCGCGCCGCGTCGCCGAGATGCTGCGGGTGGCGGCCTCCGGCCATCGCGACCTCTGCCTCGGCCAGGGCGCCGAGTTGTGCTGGCAGA
>SLFH01000392.1 GCA_007124345.1 Phycisphaerales bacterium
AGGAACCGTACGCACTTCTGCGGGGCGTACTGGGGGTACGGGTTTCACGAGGACGGGGTGCGGAGCGGGCTAAGGGTTTGCGAGACGCCCGCCTTTGGCGGGCGAGAGAGGCGAGAGGGAGAGAGGCGAGAGTCAAGAGGGGCGGTCGCTGGGTAGGGCCACGGCTCGGCGAGCCGTGCCGCCCGGGCAGGGGAGGGTGATCGGGAGGGTTGATGGGTCTTACGAGCGCGGTGTATGTGGGGCGTGTTCGTCATCGGCGGGTTTCGCCGGTGCGTCATGCGTTCGGCATGCCGTTGCATCTGATGTATTTGGATTTGGATGAGGTCGAGGGGCTGCTTCGCCGTCGGCTGCTTTGGTCAGTGCGTGGGCCGAATGTGGCTTGGTTTCGGCGGAAGGACTATCTGGAGCCCAACGGCAAGCCCTTGGCGGATGCGGTGCGTGATCGTGTTGAGGCGGAGCTTGGGCGTCGGCCTTCGGGGGCGGTGCGCGTGCTGACGCAGCCGCGGTACTTCGGGTGCGGGTTCAACCCGGTGACTTTCTATTACTGCTTCGAGGGGGATCGGCTGGACGCGATCGTGGCGGAGATCACGAACACGCCGTGGAAGGAGCGGCACGCGTATGTGCTGGATGCGGCGGCGGCACGCGGGATGGCGGGCGGGGCGGACGGCACCGGCCTGCTGCGATTCCGGTTCAGCAAGTGTTTTTATGTGTCGCCGTTCATGGAGATGGAGATCGAGTACGACTGGTCGTTCTCTGAGCCGGGCGAGGGGGTGTTTGTGCACATGAACTGCCGCCCGGAAGGGGGCGTGGAGAAGGGGCCTGGTGAAGATGGCGGGGCCGCATCCGGACAGGTTCGTCCGCCGAAACGCTTCGACGCCACGCTGACGCTCGCCCGTCGCGAGCTGACGGGGTGGCGGATGGCGTGGATCCTGGCCCGTTACCCGTTCCAGACGGCGCGGGTGGTGGTCCGGATCTATTTCGAGGCGATGCGTCTTCGGCTGAAAAAGGCGCCCGCCTACCGGCACGAGCCGGGCGGGATGCGACAGGAGGGTGCGGCTTGATCATCCAAGGAAAGCTCCGGCGGACGGCGCGTGGGGCACGCTACACCGTCCTGCAGACACTCGGGCGGAAGTTCGTGCACGAGCTTGTCGGGCGCATCGGCGTCGGGCGGCTGGAGCTTGTCGACCACACCGGCGCCGACCAGCGACGCATCGTGGGCGGGCCGGGGGGGCCGCTGGTCGCACGGCTCGATGTGCTCGACCCTCGGTTCTACGCCGCGGTGGTGTTCGGCGGGCGGACCGGAACGGCCGAGGCGTACATCGAAGGGTGGTGGAGCAGCGAGGACCCGGCGAAGGTCGTCGAGCTGATGACGGTGAACGAGCGGGCGCTGCGCTCGATGGACGGGAAGCTGGTGAAGCTGCTGAGCCCGGCGAACCGCGCGGCGTACTGGCTGCGCCGAAACACGAAGAAGGGCAGCCGCAAGAACATCGCGGCGCACTACGACCTGTCGAACGATTTCTTCGCGTCGTTCCTCGATCCGAGCATGACCTATTCCTGTGGGATCTTTGAGCGTGAGGACTCGACGCTGCACGAGGCGCAGCTGGAGAAGATCGACCGGGCCTGCCGCAGGCTGGAGCTCTCGCCGGGGGACCGGCTGCTGGAGATCGGGACGGGGTGGGGGTCGATGGCGGTGCACGCGGCGTCGCACTACGGCTGCCGCGTGACGACGACGACAGTGAGCGAGGCGCAGCACAGCTACGCGGCGGCGAGGATCGCCGAGGCGGGGCTCTCCGACCGGATCGAGCTCCTGATGACCGACTACCGCGACCTCGAGGGGCGGTACGACAAGCTGGTGAGCATCGAGATGATCGAGGCCGTGGGGTGGAAGTACTTCGATACCTATTTCAGGAAGTGCTCGTCGCTGCTTGAGGACGACGGGCGGATGCTGCTGCAGGCGATCGTGATCCGCGATCAGGACTTCCACAAAGCCAAGAAGCAGCAGGATTTCCTGAAGGAATACATCTTCCCGGGGAGCTGCCTCGCGGGCGTTGAAGCGGTGGCGACCTCGGTGCGCCGCTCGACGGACATGCGGATCACGCACGCGGAAGACATCGGGCCGCACTACGCGACGACGCTGCGCCATTGGCGGGAGAACATGTGGTCGAACATCGACCGGATCCGCGCCGAGGGGTTTAACGAGCGGTTCATCCGGCTGTGGGAGTTTTACTTCTGCTACTGCGAGGGTGCGTTCAGGGCGCGGAGTTGCGGGGATGTGATGTTTGTGCTGGACAAGCCGGGGTGCAGGTTGGCGCCGTGCGCGACCGCCGTGCGAGGTCGAGAGGATCGAGCGGGCGAGCAGGTGAGCAGGTGACGCCGCGAGATCGGGATCATCGGTCGTTGGGGAGGAGAGTCGCGGCGAGGGTTCTCTTTCTGATTGCTCGCTGGAGGATGTACACGGCGGTGGCGAAGTTCCCGGTGAAGACCAGGGCGACCGTCCACACGAGGGCGGGCCAGCGACCGCGTTCGACGAACCAGATCCAGACGGCGATGAACAAGAGCCCGATGTACAGGTCGACGAGCGTGGTGACGCCCCAGAGCGTGGAGGCGACGGCACGCAGGCCGTCCCCGAGGCTCATTTCGAGCGATGAGACGACGAAGAGGGCGAGCAGGGCGAAGATCGAGACAGCGAAGTCGATCGCGAGGGCGCGGCCGCCGGTGTCGAAGCGGGGTGGGGTCATGGTGGGTCTCCA
>SLFH01000060.1 GCA_007124345.1 Phycisphaerales bacterium
CGCAGCCCCGACTCCGACTCATCCGTGCCAGAGTGGCTCGTTGGCGTGGATCTGCCAGAACCTCGGCCGGCCACGCACGCTGTGAGGAGCAGGTTCGGTTGCGATGCCACCTGCTGATGTGCCGCGGCTGCAAGGTTCTGTCACAAGCAGAGCGAAGCGCTGGACCGACGGGTGCGGCTTACGGTCGTAGCGCGCTGCAAAAAAAGCGGGTATCTCCTGCGAAGTGGGAATTTAAGCCACAGGAGACACCCGATGAATGCACGGACGCAGACGCGGGAACAGGTTGAGCGGATCGTCGCGGAGTTCGAGGAGTGGGTCAAGCGGTTGAGCGATCAGGCCCGGGCGGTCGAGCACGAGGGCGATCAGCAGCACCTCGAAGAGCAGGTACGCAGCAGCGAAGGGTTGGCGATGCTGGGACGTGTATTTGAACAGTTGATGCAGCAGGCGATCGATGAGCAGCAGAAGCGGCTGCGAACGTGCTCGGACTGCGGTGGCCGGCGACGGCATCAGGGCGTCCGCCCGCGCACGCTCAAGACCGGCTTCGGCGAGATCCGCGTCCACGGCATCTACTGGCGTTGCCCCGACTGCGGCTCCTGCGGCCACAGCGCCGAGCGGGTCATGCCCGAGGCGATCAGCGCGATGCTGCGGCAGATGACGACGCTGCTGGGCGCGTCGATGGCGAGCTTCCACAAGGCCGAGGTGGTCGTGCGAAGGGTGGTGGGCGTGGACCTGGACGACGAAACGATCCGCCGGCGCTGCCTGGCGGAAGGGTGGGAGGCAAACCGCGACGCCGACGTCGAGCCGGCGCAAGTGGAAAAGGATAAGACGCTGCTGGGCAGTTGCGACGGCACGATGGTGCGCACGCGGGAAACCGGCTGGCGGGAGGTAAAAGGCTATCGTTTCGAGCATACGGGAGGGCGCTTCGGTGGTGCCAGCCTGGAAACAGCGGATCGCTTCGCCCCACGCCTGAAGCAGGCGGCGGATCGTCTGGGGCAGGACGGCGCCGGCCGCTGCGTGTTCGTCTCGGACATGGCGGGCTGGATCAAGGGCGCCGTCGAGAATCAACTACCGGGCTGGCTGCACATCGGCGACTTCTATCACGCCAGCGAGCACATTCATGAGGCGGCCGAGCGTATCTACGTCAAGCACGCACCGCGCGCAAAGAAGTGGGCGGTGTACTGGAGCCGACGACTCAAGCGGTACGGCGGGACAGGCATCGCCCAGCGGATGCGACGCACGGTGCTGTGCTATCACGATCTGAAGGCGCAGAGCCGGCTGCTGAAGCTGGTGCACTTCTTCGATAAGCACGCGGAGCGGATGGACTACCCGCGTTACCAGGCAGACGACCTGCCCATCGGCAGCGGCCCGATGGAGAGCTTCTGCAAGCAGCTCGGCGGGCGCATGAAAGGCCCGGGCATGTTCTGGTCGGTCAAAAACGTCACGCCCATGGCGATGCTGATGAGCCGCTGGAGCCTGGAACCAGAACGATTCGCCGGCGTTGATCGCGAGGCGACAGCAGCATGAATGCCAGCGGGTGCTACTTTCTTAAGCCACACCCGCGGCCGCTGACAAGGGGCTGTCAGTGGCTTGTGGATAATGCGAAGCGGTTGCGAGACGTTCGGCACATTCGGGAGGCGTTGGATATGGCGCAGGGCATCAGGTTGCATGTTTGGGGCGAGCTGGCGTGTTTTACGCGGCCGGAGATGAAGGTGGAGCGCGTCAGTTATGACGTGATGACGCCGTCGGCGGCACGCGGAGTCATCGAGGCCATCTACTGGAAGCCGGAGATTCGGTGGGTGATCGACCGGCTGCACGTGTTGCGGCCGATCCGGTTCACGAGCCTTCGGCGAAACGAGGTGGCGAGCAAGATTCCAGCCAAGGGGAAGGCGGGCGTCGGGGCGGCGATGAAGGCGGGCAAAGGCCGGTTGAACCTGGTGGTGGAGGACGATCGCCAGCAGCGGGCGGCGACGGTGCTGCGCGACGTGGGGTATGTGATCGAGGCGCACTTTGAGATCGTGGATGGCGAGGCGAATTCCGGCAAGCACCTGGACCAGTTCAACCGCCGCGCTCGCGCCGGGCAGTGCTTTCATCGGCCGTATCTTGGCTGCCGGGAGTTCCCGGCCCACTTTGCACTGGTGGAGGAGCCGGACGATCCGATGCCCGCCAGCGAGCTTTCGGCAGGTGCCCGCGACAGGGATCTTGGCTACATGCTCTACGACATTGCCTACGCACCTGCGGAGGATGGGAAGAAGGCGGCGTACGACGTGGTGGAGTCGAACCAGGGCCGGCGGCTCACGGCGACGCCGCAGTTCTTTCGCGCCCGCCTGAGCGACGGCGTGCTGGACGTCGGCCGCTGCCTGGCGGAAGGAGGGGTGAGCGCATGAGACACGCCGCCCCCATTCCCGCGTTGATCGACCATTACCATCGGCTGGCCGGCGATCCCGAGGCGGATGTGGCGCCGTTCGGGTTCAGCCGCCAGAGCATCAGTTTCCGCGTGGTGATCGAGCCAAGCGGCGAACTGCATGCGATTCAGGACATGCGCCGCCATGAGGGCAAGCGGTTGGCCCCGATGACGATGGTGGTGCCCGGCCAGACCAAGCCGCCTGGGCAGGGCATCAACCCATGTTTCCTGTGGGACAATGCGCCGTACATGCTGGGCGTGAAGGCGGACGACCCGAAGCCTGCGCGGACGGCGCGAGCATTTGAAGCGTTCCGGGAGCGGCATCTCGCTTTGTC
>SLFH01000202.1 GCA_007124345.1 Phycisphaerales bacterium
CAGGATCGACTGCATGAACAACTGGTTCAGGGGGTCGTCCTCGGCCAGGAGGATGTTCAGATTTTTCTTGGCCTCTCCCGGTGCAGGGGCTGCAAGGGCTGTTGTGGATACGTCCCGTATCGGCAGGGTGAACGGCAGGACCACATGGACGGTGGTTCCCTGGCCAACTGCGCTTTCCACGACGATGTTTCCGCCCATCAAGGCAACAAGCCTGCGCACGATGACCAATCCCAAGCCCGCCCCCTGGTGTGCGCGAGTGTAAGAGCCGTCCACCTGGGTGAAGGGTTGGAACAAATCATTGAGCTTGTCCTCCGGGAGGCCGATCCCTGTATCGGCAATGGAAAACATGATCCGCACATCTCCGCCTTTGGCGGCGGAGAGAGCGCTCTGGTGGACCTTGACCATCCCCTGCCTCGTAAACTTCAAGGCGTTGCCCACCAGATTAAACAAAATCTGTTTGACCCGAACCGCATCGCCCACGACATGCGCGGGCACGTCATTGTCCAGGGAACATTCCAGGGCAATGCCTTTTTGCCGCGCTGTTACCGTGAACAGGTCGGAGATGGACTCCAGCAATTCTCCAAGGTCGAATTGAGCGGGAAAAATGACCATCTTGCCCGCTTCAATGCTGGAGAGGTCAAGGATGTCCGAAAGCAGGCGGGTGAACCGTCCAGACGACATGATGGCCGCGGCAACGAACTCTTGTTGCTCATCGTCCAGAGGCGTGGTCTGCAAAAGCTGCATCATGCCCATGATCCCGTTGAACGGTGTGCGCAGTTCATGGCTCATATTGGAGAGAAATTCGGACTTGGCGATGTTGGCTGCCTCGGCCTGCTCCTTGGCCTGGATTAGGGCTTGCTCGATCTGTTTAAGCTCACTCAGGTCGACATCGATGCAAAACAATTCAGGTGGCTGGTTGGGTCTCTGGACAATTGCATGGCTGGAATAGACCTGGATCCGCGACCCGTCCTTCCGCTGCAGATGGCGTTCCGCCGCTGGAATAGACATCCCGTTTTCCGACATGGCTTTGATTTTTCGAATAATATCAGGTCGCATTTCGTCTGGAATAATCAGGTCCACAATATTCTTTCCAACGGCTTCATCGGATGAAAATCCATAGAACATCTCAGATGCTTTATTCCAGAAGAGCGTTTTGCCGTCCATTCCATATCCCTGAACCGCGACGGTGGGGACATGTTCAAAAAGATTGCGGAAACGTGCTTCACTCTCGCAAAGCGCATCTTCGGCTCGTTTTTGCTCGGAGATGTCCCTGAATTCAACCACGTGAACCATCTTTCCCTTGTAGGGAATGTTTCTCGCCTCAAGACGCAGAGGATACTCTTCTCCATTCTTGCGCACCCCGAATGCTTCATAGGGCTTCTCATAGTCTGCCATAATATTGTTCATCACCAGTTCACGGGACTCTTCAGCTATCAAAAGTAATCCGTCCATCCCAATCAGTTCTTCATAGCTAAAACCACAAATCGCGGAGAGCCCCTGGTTGCACTCCAGGATGACGCCCTTGTCGTGGATGGCGATTCCCCCAAATGAGGCATTGTGTAACGCTTTGAAGCGTTCCTCGCTCTCCCGCATCGCGTCGTCAGCCAGTTTGCGGTCGGTGATGTCGTACTGAACTGCCACGAAATGTTCTACTGATCCATCTGTATTGTGTACCGGCTGGATTTCCAAGTGCACCCAATAGGGAGTATTATTTTTGGTATAATTCAGTATCTCGCACTGGAATGCCTCACCGGCATCAAGAGCTGAAGTCATGCGCTTCTTGAGCTCAAGATCAGGTTCTGGCCCCTGCAGGATTACACCGGGGTTTTTTCCGATAATCTCTTCCGGTTGGTACCCGGTAATTCTCCAGAACGTCTCGTTGCCCCACTCGGTGCGTCGTTCCGCGTCGGTCACAACGACCATCGTGCTTTCACTCTCGGAAACGCAACTAAGAATACGCATAAGCTCTTCATTTTTCTTGCGCTCGGTGATGTCTGATGCGAAGCCCTGGTAGTGAGTGATGGTTCCAGTTTCATCCCGGATCGCATGAGCGGTTCTCGAAACCCAGAAATCGGTCCCGTCACGACGGCGAAACCGACATTCATGGTTGACCACCTTTCCTTGCTCTTCCATAAGGTTTTTGAACTCATCCCTGTCCGCTGGTTCGGCATACACCTGCTTGGCGATGTCCGTGATGGATTCGATCAGTTCTTCCGGGGAATCATAGCCGGACATTCTGGCCAGCGCAGGGTTGACCGAGTGAAAGGTGCCCTCGGGCGTGGACGTGAAAATGCCGATGGGGGCATTCATCAGGATGTCGTGGGCGTCGGGGAAACCAGCCTGGGTAAGAGGTGTTTCTGTTTGCTTCTTGGCCATACGGGACTCCTGGGGCTATAAGGAGAGAGGTTGGTTGCAAGTAAAGGGAGCCAGGGCAGGCGCGAGGCCTGCCCCTTGTAAAAATTGCCAGACAAATGTTCTTCGAGAATGGTCACAACCGCGATTAAAGAAACCAGGTGGGCAAGGAGATTCCGTCAGGCATGTGTTTCATGTGGTCAAACTCCCAATTTTGCAAAAGTCTTGCCATTTCTTGCGCGGCATGTTGGTCAGGTTGACGCTTCATATGGTTTCATTCCCATGGGACGAATGCAGTGATACATTCCACCATACACGGATATTTCAGGCCCCCGGCAAGGTGAAAAACACCGTCGTGCCCTGGTCAGGTTTGCTTTCCAG
>SLFH01000323.1 GCA_007124345.1 Phycisphaerales bacterium
GTCGCCGGTGACGGCGACATTGACCGCGGCTTGGATGGTCGGCTGGTCGGCGGGGACATTGATGGTCGCGGCCGCGGCGTGGCCGGCGACCATCGAGACAACAAGCGCGCTCATGCAGCGAACGCTGCAAGTGCTTGCGGAACGGATACGGATCATGTTTTTCTTTCTCCTTGGCCAGAAGGCCGGGCGGAAACGGCTGAAAGCGGGCCTACGACATCCCGCTGCCCCCTGGCGAGCACTGCATTCTCGTCAATGCGTGAACGCAACGCAAGCGCTTCGTGCGATATTGGACCTTCGGAAGGCCGATTGTGCCGGGCGTAGAAGTATGCGAAAGGTCAGCGTGAGGATGCGGATCGGGTGAGAATCCGGATCATGCTCTCCAGGAACCAACGGACGACGCATCCAAACCGCCGCGGCGCCGAGCGGGGATCATCGGGTCGGTCGGGGCGAACCTTGAACGAACGAAAATGCCCCCGCCGGTCGTGCCGGCGGGGGCGTGAGTCGGTATCAGACAAGCCGCTCGGTGGTCAGCAACCGGCGGCGAACGCCGCGAGGAAGGCGAAGAAGTCGTCTGCGTCGATCACGCCGTCGTTGTTGAAGTCGGCGCGGGGGTCACCGGCGGCAAAGAGCTGGAGGAAGAGGAAGAAGTCGTCGGCGTCGACCACGCCGTCACCGTTGAGGTCGGGCGGGCAGGCGACGGGATCGCAGGCGCGCACGGGGATCACGACATACTGCGTGCCGGAGAGGGAGGCGAAGTTGATCTGCCTGGCTTCGCCGAGGTTATCGGGGCCGGGCAACCCGCCGAGCACCTGGTTGGACCAGAAGTCGTACCCGCCGCTGGCGATGCCGCCGGCGACCCTGATCTCCGAGACGCCGTCCCAGCCGAGCTCGTCGAGGTCGATCGAGATCTCGATGCCGGTGGTGACATTGGGGGCGTCGGAGACATCGGTGTCGGTCACGCCGCCGATGTTCGAGTTGTCGATGAAGACCTGGATGAGGCCCGCGTCGGGCGCGGGCGGCGTGCCGGTGCCGCCCAGGCCGACGAGCGCGTCGCCGACCGTGCGCGGGGGGTAGTTGGTCAGGAGCTGGGGCGTAAAGCCGTCCTGCCCGTCGAGCCTCGGGCCGCCGAAGTCGACGGGGAAGTTGTCGGCGCGATCGCCCCCGTCGAACGCGGAGTAGTCGACCGGGAAGCCCGAGAAGTTGACCAGCGGGCCGTTGGTCCGCAGGGTGGTCGCGTTCACGAAGATCTGCACCGGGACATTGCCCGTGCCGACGCTGAGGAAGTAATCGGCGAAGAAGTCCTGCTCGAAGGTCAGGCCCGGCTCGGTCGGGTTTGCGCCGGCGCCGGGCCCGCCCATGCGGTTGAGCCCGTTGAAGTCGATGTCGAGGTTGTCCTCGCGCAGCGTGTTCTGCCCGCCGGGCTGCACATCGAAGAAGAGCGCGAGCTTGTTGAAGTTGGTCTGGAGGTTGCCGGTGATGAGCAGGTTCAGGCGGTTGGTGTCGGGGTCGACAAAGCCGAAGAGCCCGTTGATCTCAGAACCGACCGCGTGGGCCTGCGAGGGGATCTGGATGGGCGGGCTGCCGGTGACGCCCTGCGTGTTGGAGTTGTCGATGACCATCTGCGCGCCGGGGAGCTGGCCGTTGACCAGCGTTGGGTTGCCGGCGCCGTCGCTGCCGTAGCGCCCGTTGCCGGCGAACACGACCGAGCCGGTGCCCAGATCGACCACCGTCATCCCCGTCTGGAAATCTTCCGGATCGCCGGAGGGCGCGACATTCCGGCCAGAGACGATGACCGCGTAGTCGGCGCCGAATCCGCTGTCGAACGAGATGTCGCTCTGCGGCCCCAGCACATCGACGATGTCCGGGTTCGACGGGTTCGCGACGGCCGGGTTGAACGACGAGAGTGTCGTCTGCCCGCCCGAGGCGACATCGAAGTAGAGCGCCATGATGTTGGCGTTCGCCTCGAGGTTGCCCGCGATCATCAGGTAGAGGTTCCCGCCCGAGACCGCGGCGAAGATCTGGTCGATCTCCGACCCGCTGCCCCCGGCCTGGTTCCCGTGCGTCGCGTTGCCGAAGCCGGTGAAGTTGTTCTGCAGCCAGTTGTCCTGGCGCGGGCCGTACGCGCTGTCGACATTGCCATCGACGACCGGCGGCGTGGCGAGCACGGTGGGATCGATGGTGATGAACTGCTGGCCCTGGATCGCGCCGAAGTCGATCGGCGCGTTGCCGAGGTTGCCGAGGTTGGGCAGGCCCCCGATGACCTGGTTGCTCAGGAACGAGCCGTCGCCCGAAGCGACCCACCCGGTCAGACGGAACGGCCCGATCGGGTTCCCGATTGCGCTGAGCGGAATGACGATCTCGACGCCGGAGGTGGCCGTCGAGGCGTCGCCCGCGGGGGGGACATTCGCCGGGGTGTTGTCGCCGAAGCCTGTCGGCTGGTTCTGCACCCAGAGAAGCTGCCCGTAACAAGCTTCATCGCCGGCGAGCGAGCCGTCGACAGTGACCTGCGAAGCCGCGTGCCCGGCGAGCACCGCGACAAGCGCGGCCCCGGAAAGACCTTTTTTCAACATGATGTTCTCCCTCAGATCCGGAAGGATCGATATCTGTGTCCCGGCTACGGCCACACGCCGGGCCGGGGCTGCGCCTCTCGTCGCGTGATTCATTGTCGCGATTTTCCGCCCCGACGCAAACATCTTCTCGCACGCTCGTCGACCGGACGAGAAACGAAAATCGGCATCCGGATATCGCCTTCGATCGCCGGGACGGACTGGCCGACGCGATTCGACTCCGCAGCCGGGCGACGATCCCGCCCTCTAGCGTCGGATCAGCCACCACCGCGCCGACTGCGTCGCTACGGGCTCGCTTCCGCGCGCGCCCCAGCCGAGCGTCCAGAGCAGCCCCGACGCGTCGTACGCCCCTGTCCGAGAACGATTGACCACCACCAGCACCTCAAGCTCGTTGAGCTGCCTGACGAACGCGAAGACATCCTCCCGCCCCGCGTCGAGGTGGCGCACCGACCCGTAGCGCAGCACCGGGCCGAGCGTCGGGTCCGAACGGAGGTTGAACCACGAGGCGTACTCGCGGACGAGCTCGGGCATCGGCTCGTCGTCAGGGTGGTAGGGGCTCTGATCGGGCCATGGCGTCGGCTTGCGGTTGTCCGGGTCGTCGGCGCCGGTCATGCCGAACTCGTTGCCGTAGTAGATCATCGGCGCGCCGATGTACATCGCCTGGATCGCGACGCCGAGCATCGCGTCGCGGTAGACCTCCTCGGGCGGCCGGGTCGGGTCGTAGCGGTCGGCGGCCGGGCGCTCGAAGAGCCTCGCCTGCTGGTCGTACCCGCGCCCCGGGTTGTTGAGCATCGGGTAGATCCGCTCGACATCGTGCGAGTCGAGCTGGTTCATCTGTACGAGGTCGACCTCGGGGCGCTGAATGAACACCGCCTCGAGCGCCCGCCGGAGCTGGGCCGCCGTCGTGCCAGGCGTCGTGCCCAACCAGCTCAGCACCGGGTACGCGAAGGGGTAGTTCATCTGCGCGTCGAACTGATCGCCCCGGAGAAAGTCCGTCGCGGGGAACCAGATCTCCGCGATCGTCAGCGCATCGGGGTTGATCTCGCGGACGAGGACGTGCCACTCGCGCCAAAACCCTTGCGGGACCTCCGCCGCGACATCGAGGCGCCAGCCGTCGATTCCTCGGGCGGCGTCGCCGTCGGGCGCCATCCAGCGCCTGGTGACATCGAAGATGTGCCGCTTCACCTCCGGGTGCAGGTTGCCGCCCTGAGAGTCCGGGACCTGTCGGAAGGCGGGGAGGTAGCCGTTCTCTCTGTCCCACGCCCGCCAGCCGACAACCTGGCCCTCCTCGTCGAAGCGGACCTGGAACCACTCGGCGAACTCCGAATCGGCGCCGTGTTCGAGCACATCCTGAAACGCCCAGAACTCGCGACCCGTGTGGTTCCAGACGCCGTCGATGATGACCCGCATCCCGCGCTTGCGAGCCTCGGGCAGGAGCACTTCGAGGAAGTAGGTGTCCGCGGGCGTCCAGACCCAGGTCTCCGGGTCGACCGTCTCGTCGGGATGAACCTCGTACTCGACGCGGGGCACGCCGGTGTGCCCGAGGTTGGCGTCGATGTGCCGGAAGTCCGCGGCGTCGTACTTGTGCATCGACCGGGCCTCGAAGACCGGGCAGAAGTAGATCGCCGTCACCCCTAGCGAGCGGATGTGGTCGAGCTTCTCGACCACGCCCTGCAGATCGCCCCCGTATCGCCGGTGCCAGACGCTGTTGTACAGAAAGCCGCCGGGCACATCCGGGTCGATGGTGTACCCCAGCGAGGCGGAGGCCATCCAGTTCGCCTCGACCTCCGCGAGCGAAACCTCGAACCACGGACTGTTCCACGCCGGGCGGAAGACGCCGGGCTGCGCCGGGTCGTTCAGTGGGTTGGCGTTGCGGAACCGCTCCGGGAAGATCTGGTACCAGACGGCGCCCTTGGCCCAGTCGGGCGTGGGGAATTCCGGCTCGGCGGAGGCCTCGATCGGCCCCTGCTCGACCCGGCCCTCCGGTGTGCTCCAGACCACGCTGAACCGCACCGACCCGTCGCCATCTTCGCCGGCCATCAGCCGCCCGCCCCACCTGTCGCCGATCCGCCGAAGCGGCGCCTCCAGCGGGGTCCCCCTGCCCGGCCGGTCCAGGAGCACCACAGCCCCGGTGACCCCTGCGCCCGGAGGCGGCGAGGCCTGGAGGTCAAACAGACCCAGCCCACCGGAAATCGGTGTCACGAAGACCTCTTCCTCGGACCACGCTACCCCGCAGCTGACCGATGCGCACAGGAGAAGAGTTGCGAGCCTGTGTGTGCGTGCGACACGAGGGCGTGCGTCAGAGGTCATTTGTCGTGCTCCGCATCCTTTTGAGTGTTTCGCGTGTCTCAACGGTACACCATACCGACGGGAACGATCTTCGGTCGCGTCTTGACCGACACCATGCCTTTCCGGTACCTTGTCAAGGTTTGGAAACTGGACCCGGGGGCATGGTGCCCCCGTCGTCGCAGACGGTCTGAGGGAGGCCCTGCGTCATGAGACTCCGTGCATCGTGTCGTCGCCGGGTGCCGAGGCCCGCCGGCTTTACGCTGATCGAACTGCTGGTGGTCATCTCGATCATCGCGCTGCTCATCGGCATCCTCCTGCCCGCCCTCGGGAGAGCCCGCGAGTCGGCCCGCATGATCGGCGGCCTGAACAATGTCCGCCAGATGGGCCTGCTCATGACCTACTACGCCAACGACTTCGACAGTTGGTACCCGGTCATGCCGAGGCCCGCAGCGTTCAACGACCCGCGATTCATGCAGGGCCAATGGATCTACGGCGGCGTCGCCGGACTCTTCAGCCTCTACCAGGAAGGCAACGGCGTCGACCTCGGCTTTCGCGGCGCCGGATTCGGCGGCTCGCCCAGCCCCGATACCGCGGCGTACGCCGACGGCAACCGCGTGCCGCTCATGTCGCCATACCTCAACAACAATTTCTCCCTCCTTACCTCGCCCGGCCAACGCCGCACAATCTACTACGGCCCAGTGACAAACCCCAACGCTGTTCCGAACTACAACCCCGACCGCATGCGATTCCCCAAGACGCCCAGCGGCCCGCTCGAGGTCATCAGCTACAACATCAGCTACCTCTACATCGCAGGGCTGAAGACCGACGAGGCCCGCATCGTCACCCCCGCGCCCATCTGGGGCGACGAGACCCTCGGCCCCGATGTCGGCACCAACGCCTGGTACCGAAGGCCCCAGGACCAGCAACAGTGGAATGTCGAGTTCGGCAACTACGCCGAACTCGACGCGTGGGGCACGCGCGGGGGTCAGTTCGTCTTCACCGACGGGCACGCCGAGATGGTCCGGGGGCAGGTCCACCAGACCTTCTTTGAGACCCGCCAGGATGCGCTGGCCGCAGGACGCCAGGCCGTCAACGCACAGAGCATCAATGTCGTCGATTCCAGACGCAGCGAACGCGTCGAAACCATCGACTGACGCTCCAGCACTCACTTCCCGCTAGACTGGCCAACGCGTGAACCAACCCTCCGACCAAACGCCCTCGCCAAACGCGAGCGTCAGGCGTCGCCCACTCGTCAGACGCCTCCTCCTGGCGCCTGAAGCGGGGCTCGTCCTGGTCATCCTCGTCATGGGCGCCGTCCTCGCCATCGCCTCCTACGGCGAAGAGACCGGCCCGACCATCGCCTTCACCCCCCAGGCCCAGATCACCGAGACCGACGAGGGCATCGTTGTCGAAAACGACCCGCGGGCCGGGACCTACCTCGCCGCCGACGGCTGGTCCTTCGACATCCGCCGCAGAACCTTCCCCGCCGGCTCCACCTTCGAACGAACGCCCGAGGGCACGATCATCACGCCACCCGAGGGCCGGCGCGTCCGCATCGGCCTCGAACAGGACGTCTCCACCCTTGAAGACGGCAGCCTCGTCGCCCAGCGAGCCATCGCCGAACGCACCGTCAAACGCAGCAGCTTCCTCAAACGCCAAAACCTCCAGCTCGTCGCCGAGAGCGCCAGCATCTTCGCGATCATGGCGGTGGGGGCCGCCGCCGTCATCATCCTCGCAGGCATCGATCTCTCCGTCGGCTCGATCTACGCCCTCGCGGGCGTGGTCGGGGGCATCGTCCTGCGCGAGCTCGACCCCGGGACCAGCGCCTTCGTCGCCATCCCACTGGCCGCGGCGCTCTGCGTCGGCGCCGGCGCCGTCTGCGGCTTCGTCAACGGGGTCGGCGTCGTCGTGATGAAGGTCCATCCCTTTGTCATCACACTCAGCACGATGGCCGTGTACAGGGGCGTTGCGCTCGTGCTCACCGGGGGCGACACGGTCGACGGCGTGCCCGCCAGCGTCCCCGCCAGCCTCGACTGGCGCCTCACCGCCATCTACACCATGGTCGCCTGCGCGCTCATCGGCGCTTTCGTCTACACCCGCACCGTCTTCGGTCGGCGCATCTTCGCCGTGGGCGGCAACGAGGTCGCCGCACGCTACGCCGGCGTGCCCGTCAACCGAATCCGCATCATGGTCTTCACGATCGCGGGCGCGCTCGGCGGCCTCGCGGCGCTCATGGCCCTCGGCCGCTTCGGCGCCGCGGAGGCCTCCGCTGGCATGGCCTACGAGCTGAAAGTGATCGCCGCCGCCGTCATCGGGGGCACCAGCCTCGCCGGCGGGCGGGGCTCGGCGATCGGCGCCGTGCTCGGCGCGATCATCATCGCTCTGATCGAAAACGCGTTCGTCGTCATGCGCATCCCCGCGCAGTGGAGCCAGGTCGTCTTCGGCGTCACCATCGTCATCGCCGTCGCCATCGACCGCGCCAAAACCGGCATCCAGCACAGGAAATCCTGACAGCACCGCCCCGCCCGGGCGCAGAAGCACAGAAAGGGCCGACCCACCATGAACACCATCAGCACAGCGATCAGATCCAAACGCGCACGCCTCGCCATCGCCATCGGCGCGGCATTCACCCTCGCAGCCTTCGCCTCCTGCGGCTCGCGCGACGAGGGTGAGGGCGCCCAGGCCGACCGCGACAGCTCCGGCCAGCAACGCGAGTATGTCATCGGCCTGGTCACCAAGAGCTCGTCCAACAAGGTCTTCATCCCCACGGGCAAGGGCGCACGCGACGCCGCCAGAGCCCTCGAGCAGGAGCACGGCATCCGCATCCGCATCGACGACCAGTCCCCGCCCCGCGAAGACGCGCAGCAGCAGGCCGACCGCATCCGCCAGCTCGCCGCCTCCGCCGACGGCGTGATGGTCTCCGTCAGCTCCGCGAGCATCCTGCGCAACCCGATCAACGAGGTCGTCCAGCAGCAGGGCAAGCCCGTCATCACCTTCGACTCCGACGCCCCCGACTCCGCCCGCTTCGCCTATCTCGGCACCGACAACTACGAGGCCGGGCTCCAGCTCGGCAAGGAAATGGCCGAGGTCCTGAACGGGCGCGGACGCGTCGCCATCCTCACAGGCAACCCCAACGCCGTGAACCTCCAGGCCCGCGTCCGGGGTGTGCAGGACGCGCTCGCCGAGCACGCCGACATCACCGTCGTCAATGTCTACGACAACCCCTCGGAAGACTCGCGCGAGGCTGTCCAGCGCATGGAGCAGGCCCACTCGGCAGAGCGCATCGACGGCTGGGCCATGGTCGGAGGCTGGGCCCTGTACATCTCCAACGCCCTCGACGGCGTGCCCGCCGAGACCAAGATCGTCTCCCTCGACGCCGCCCCCTCCCAGCTCCCCTATGTCGAGGCCGGACGCGTGCAGGTCCTCCTCGGCCAGAACAGCTACCAGTGGGGCTACGACTGCGTCACCATGCTCATCGACTACCTCCACAACGACGAACGCCCCGCCCCGGGCGACGAGATCATCAACTCGCCGCTCATCCGCGTCACCCGCGAGAACCTCTCCGAGTACCGCCTGCAGCTCGAGCAGTGGGGCTGGACCGCAGACTGAAGTTCCCTCAGCCCGCCCCCGGTTCACGCCGGGGCGGGCTTTTTCTCGATGAGCCAGGCGCACCAAAAACCCTCGAAAAGCCGGGACAAAGAGCCGCAGGAGCCCTACCTCGTCGCCGAGCACATCTCCAAGCGCTTCGGCATCACCCAGGCGCTCGACGATGTCTCCGTCTCCTTCCTCGCCGGCGAGGTCCACGCCCTGATGGGCGAGAACGGCGCCGGCAAGAGCACCCTCGGCAAGGTCATCGCGGGCCTGCACACGCCCGACTCGGGCGTCATCCGTCTGGACGGACGCGAACTCCCCCTCGGATCGATCAACGACGCCTTCAACGCCGGCGTCCGCATCGTCCACCAGGAACTCGCCCAGTGTCCGAACCTCAGCGTCGCCGAGAACCTCTGCCTGCACGACATCCCGCGCACCCGCCTCGGCACGGTCGACTTCCGCGCAATGGCCGACAGGGCCGACAAGCTCGTCCACCGCCTCGAATCCCGCATCGATGTCACAGCGCCTCTTGGCGAGCTCTCGCCCGGCTGGCGTCAGATCTGCCAGATCGCCGCGGCTCTCGACGATCGATCAGACCAGGACGGCTCGAGCGCCCCGCGCGTCGTTGTCTTCGACGAGCCGACAAGCTCCCTCGCCGAGGCCGAGGTCGCCCGCCTGCACGAGATCGTCCGCGATCTCGCGAACCAGGGCCTCTGCGTCGTCTATGTCTCCCACCGCATGGGCGAGATCTTCGCATGCTGCGACCGCACGACCGTCCTCCGTGACGGCAAGTTTGTCGCCACCAGCGTCGTCAGCGAGATCGACGAGCCCACACTCGTCGAGCAAATGATCGGCCGCAGGCTCCAGACGCCCGGCGTCGGCCAGCTCCGCAACCCGATGGCCGCCGCCATCGAGGCCGAGGCCGAAGGCGACGAACACCACCGCCCGCCGCCAAAGACGATGACGCCTTCGCTCGTCGTCGAACACCTCTCAAGCCCGGGCAGGCTCGAAGACATCTCGATCAGCGTCCGCCCGGGCGAGGTGCTGGGCGTGGGCGGGCTCGTCGGCTCGGGCCGCACCGAAATGCTCGACGCGATCTTCGGCCTCGACAAGGCCGCGAGGGGCTCGCTACAGGTCGAGAGCAAGCCCGTGCGGATCGGCGACACGCGCGCCATGATCCGGCGCAAGGTCGGCTATGTCCCCGAAGACCGCCGGCGTCAGGGACTCTTCTTCGACCTCGGCGTTGACGAGAACACCATCGAGCCCGTGCTGCCGGCCATCTCCGGCCCGCTCGGCCTCCGCCGCGCACGAGCCGAGCTCGCGCTGATCAACCAGCGCTTCGGTGAGTTCCGCGTCAAGACCGCCTGGGCCAACTCCCTCCCCTCCGAGCTCTCGGGCGGCAACCAGCAAAAACTCCTCATCGCCCGATGGATGGCCCCCGATGTCCGCGTCCTCCTCCTCGACGAGCCGACCCGCGGCATCGATGTCGGCGCCAAGGCGGAGATCTACCGCTTCATCCGCGCCGCCGCCGACCGGGGCGTCGCCATCGTCCTCGTCTCGTCCGAGATGCCCGAGTTGCTGGCGCTCGCCGACCGCATCGTCGTGATGAACGCGGGGCGCATCGCCGGCGAGCTCGAAGGCGAGGCCATGACCCAGCGCAACATCCTCACCCTCGCCACGCGCGAGCGGACCGTCCAGCCCGAGGCTGCCGGCGCGTCCCGCGCTGCTGCGCATCCTGCGAGTTCGGGCGAGGGCCAGAACGCCTGAACTCAAGCGCCTGAACAAGACCCGCCCCCGGCGCTACCATCGCGCAGCATGGCCCCCAAAACCCGCCTGTATCTCGACAACGCGGCGACGAGTTTCCCAAAGCCCCCCGGCGTCGCAGAGGCCGTCGCTCGCTACATGACCGAGGTCGGCGCTTCGCCCGGGCGCGGCGCGTACGCCGAATCGCGGACCGGCGCATCCGTCATCGCCGAATGCCGCGAGCTGATCGCGGACCTCATCGGGCTCAAAACGCCCGAGCGCGTCATCTTCAC
>SLFH01000043.1 GCA_007124345.1 Phycisphaerales bacterium
AACTCGTGATGGGTCAGGCGGAGGGCGGCGCACCAAGCGCGGCGAGGTGCTCTCAACGCCCATGACCTGCGCCCCGGGTCCGAGAGCGGCGGCCCGTGTTCGGCGCCCAGTGCCAGCGCCTCGGCCCGGGCGTGGGCGAGCGGGTCGGGGCGTTGGAGTCGATCGGGCAAAGCTGCTCCCTTCAGCGGGCGGCCGCGGGCCCTCGTACCCCTTGCATATCGGCCCGACGGACCCGATGCAAGGAGATCAGAAAGGGATCTTTGGGGGTTAATGGGCATGGGGCGTTGATTCTTCCGTTTGACTCCCGAGCCCGGGCGTGCGACCGTCGTGCACCGATGTCTGAAACCATTCATCTCGACGCGCTGGTCTTGGGCGGTGGGATCGCCGGGCTCTGGACGCTGCGAACCCTCCGCGAGCGGGGGGCCGGCGCGATGCTGGTGGAAGCACGGGCCATCGGGGGAGGCCAGACCGTCGCCAGCCAGGGGATCATCCACGGGGGCGTGAAGTACGCCCTCGGCGGCGCCGCCTCGCGGGCGTCGAGACTGATCGCCGACATGCCCGCACGCTGGGGCGAGTCGCTGGCGGGGAACACATTTCCGGATCTCTCGGGGGCGAGGGTGCTTTCCGACGTCTGCACGCTCTGGACCGGCGGCGGCGTCGGCTCGCGCCTGATGGGGCTCGCGGCCTCGAAGGCGATCCGAGTCAAACCCCACCGGCTCAGCGGGGACGAGCGACCCGTGCCGTTCGGCGATGCGCCCTCGGGCGTCGATGTCTACCGACTCGACGAGACGGTGCTCGACCCCTGCTCGCTGGTGCGCGCGCTCGCCGAGCCCGTGCTCGATGCGATCTTAGCGGGTGGCCTATCGGGCATGGCAGCAGACCGTGGCACGGGCGTCTCGCCCGTGCGAACGCCGCGCCTTGAACGAACAGACGAAGGCATCGTCTGCACGATCACAAACGATTCGGGCGAAGAACTCCGGCTCATCCCCCGCCACCTCGTCGCCTGCGCCGGCGCAGGCAACGAACAGATCGCCCGCAAACTCGGCCTCGACACAGAGGTCCGAATGCAACGCCGCCCGCTGCACATGGTGCTGGCGCGGAAGCCGGGCGGCGAGGATTTGCCGCGGATCTTCGGCCACTGCGTCGGCGCCGGCTCCAAGCCCCGCCTGACGATCACCAGCGGCGACCAGAACGGGCGCACCGTCTGGTGGATCGGGGGCCAGATCGCCGAAACCGGCGTCGATCGCTCCCGCGAAGCACAGATCACAGAAACGCTCGCGGAGCTTCGGGGCGTGCTGGGCTGGGTGGATCTGGAAGGCATCGAGCTCGCGACGGTGCGGATCGACCGGGCCGAGGGGTTCATTCCCGACGGGTCGCGTCCGGACGAGCCGGTGATCCGCAGTGTCGGTCGTGTCCACATCTGCTGGCCGACCAAGCTCGCGTTCGCCCCGATCGTCGCGGATAGGGTGTCGGAGCTGGTGGGCGAGCCGGAGCATCCGCAGCCGATGATGGAAGCCGAGCCGCCGCCCTTCGCCCCGCCCCCGTGGGCGATCGACCCGAGCAGCCACGAGGAGATCGCATGGACCGACGCCCGCTCGGCCGGACAGGCCTGACCGTCAGCCCGCTTGGCCTTGGGACCGTGAAGTTCGGGCGGCGCGACGGGGTGAAGTACCCCGAGCCCGTCCGCATCCCCGGCGACCGCCTCGCCCTCGCCCTGCTCTCCCAGGCGATGGAACTCCGCATCAACCTGCTCGACACCGCCCCCGCCTACGGCAATAGCGAGGAACGCCTCGGCCTGCTCCTTGAAGGCTGGCGCGACCGCTGGGTGATCTCGACCAAGGCCGGCGAGTCGTTCGAGAACGGTGTCTCCAGCTACGACTTTTCCTACGAGGCGGTGTACGCCAGCATCGAAGGGAGCTTGGAACGCCTCCGAACAGATCGCGTCGAAATCGCGCTGATCCACTCTGACGGGAGCGACCAAGCGATCCTCGAAGATGGGGGCGCGATCGAGGCCCTGAAGGAACACAAAGCCGCCAAACGCGTCGGCGTGGTCGGCTTCAGCCCCAAGACCGTCGAGGGGGCGATGCGGGCTTCGGAGGTCTGCGGCGTCCTGATGCTCGAGTTCAACCTCGGCAATCAGGAGATGCGGCCCGTGATCCGGCGCTGCGCCGAGCGAGGCGTGGGGGTGCTGGTCAAGAAGGGGCTGATGAGCGGGCACGCCGCGGGCGGGCAGACGCTGGCCGACGCCCAGGAGGGGGTCCGGCGGTCGCTGGGGCTCTGCTTGGGCGAGCGGGGGGTCTCCAGCGTGATCGTGGGGACGGTCTCGCCGGAGCACCTGGATTTCGACACGAGGGTGGCGGCGGAGATTCTGGCGAAAAATCGGGAAGAAGGGGTTGGGTCGGGTGACGAAATCCAGTAAGCTGGGGGAAGTCCGGGTTCAGACACGCTGTCGGCGTGGATGAGTCGCGGGCGAGCCGGGTCTCTGTGGGGGTGGTGGCGTGTGTGCGCTGCCGCCGTTCGGTGTGACTGCCGATTCGGGCCCAGCGCCGGAATAGAGGAGGAGCGACCCTGCGCTGATGCGGCTGCAGGGTCGTTGCTTTTTTTGGGGGCGTTGGGGCGCCCGGCGATGCCGGGCGAGAGGGGCGAGGGTCGAGAGGAGAGAGTCGAGGGGGAGACCCGACTCTTCGCTGCGCTCAGAGGTCGGCGTCCAGGGAACG
>SLFH01000194.1 GCA_007124345.1 Phycisphaerales bacterium
CCGAGCTCGCCGAGGCCGGGTTCGAGGTCCGGTCGATGTCGCTCCGCCCGCAGCCGGAGCGGCCGAACCCGGGGTGCACGATCGTCACCGTCGCTTCGCGGGCGTGACCTCCGCTCAGCGCTCCGCCCGCATCGCCCCGATCCGCTCGACCATCGCCCTCGCCGCTTTGCCCCGGTGGCTCAGCCGGTTCTTCTCTTCGGGAGAGAGTTCGGCGCTCGTCCGCGTGCCTGCTCCGGCTTGGGGCTCCGTCAGCAGCAGCAGGGGGTCGTATCCGAAGCCGCCGCCTCCCCGCGGCACCACCAACTCCATCCGCCCGCCCGCCTCGGCCTCGGGCAGGCCGATCCGCCCCTCGAACTCGCCCCGCGAGGTCAGCACAACTTGCGGCGGGTCGCCCGGCATCGCCAGCGCCATCACGCAGACGAACCGGGCCGTGCGACGCTCGAGCGGCACGCCCTTGAGGTCTTCCAGAAGCTTGCGGTTGTTGGCCCCGTCGCGTTCCTCGCGGTGCAGGCCTGTTTCGGCCCCGCCCGTGGAGTAGTGGCTGCTGATGACGCCCGGCCTGCCGCCCAGAGCGTCGACCTCCAGCCCCGAGTCGTCGGCGAGGCAGGGCAGGTCGGTCTGCGCGGCGTACCCAATCGCCTTGAGCCTCGCGTTGCCCTCGAACGAGCCCCGCTCGTCGTGGTGTTCCTCGGGCTCGGTCAGGCGGTCGGCCCCGGGCAGGTCGGCCAGGCCGAGCACTTCCGGCCCGCCTTCGTCCATCGCCTCGGCGAGGATCGACCGGAGCTCTTCGACCTTTTTCGGGTTGCCCGTCGCGATCACGATCCGGCGCATGGCGGCCTCCTGCAAGCAGCCCCTACCGTAGCGACCGAGCGAACGCCCCATCGGCGAACACCAGCCCCAGGAGAGCAGGACCGCACATGAGCAGCGAACGAGGCAGCGTGGCCGGATCCGCGGCAGACAGGCTCGAAGCCGCGCGGGCCGACGGTCTGGACCGCTTCCCCGCCCTCGTCGGCTTCGACGGGTTTGTCGACGCGATCATCCACGTCGTCGGCAGCAGGCGGTCGATGGACGACGAGGACTACCAGCGCATCGCGACCATCCCCGAGTTCGCCGCCCGCTGCGGCGGGGCCGCGGGCAAGAGCACCAACATCGAGCTCTTCGTGCGGGAAGAACGCTTCGGGGGCAACGGCCCGCTGATGGCCGGGGCGCTCGGACGCCTCGGCATGCCCGTCACCTTCATCGGGGCGGTGGGGGAGGAAGACGGGTCCGACAAAGTCGCCGAGGTCTTTCAGCCTTTCGCCGAGCGCTGCCGCGAGGTGATCCCCGTCGCCTCGCCAGGGCACACCGACGCGTTGGAGTTCGAAGACGGCAAGATCATGCTCGGCAAGCCCCAAGCGGTGCAGGCCGTCACTTGGGACCGCTTGGTCGAACGCGTCGGCGAAGACGAGCTCCGCAAACGCGTCGAGGACGCCAAGCTCCTGGGCATCGTCAACTGGACGCTCTGCGGCGGCGTGCAGGGGATCTGGAAAGGTCTCCGCGAGCATGTGCTGCCCAAGATCGAGCCCGACCCGGATCGCCGCCTCTTCGTCGACCTGTCCGACCCCGCCAAACGCACCGACGACGACATCCGCTCGGCGCTTGAGGAACTGGGCAAGCTGAACGAATCGGTGCGCGTCACGCTCGGGCTCAACCGCGCCGAGGGGGAACGGATCGCCCGCGTGCTCGGCCTCGACGCCTTCGACGACGCGCACAACTACCCGCTCGGCTCGGTCATGCGCCGCGGGGCGGCGGCCATCCGCGAAGAACTCGGCCTCGCATGCGTCGTCGTGCACCCCCGCGAGGGCGCCGCGGCCGCCAACGCCGAGCACAACGCGTGGTTCGAAGGCCCCTTCACCTCCTCGCCCCGCCTCTCGACCGGGGCGGGCGACCACTTCAACGGCGGGTTCTCATTCGCACAGGCCCTCGGGCTCGATCTGGAACAGTCGCTGGCGGTCGGCACCGCCGTCAGCGGGGCGTATGTCCGCGACGCGATCTCGCCCGATCTCGACCGCCTGATCGGCTTCCTGCGCGATCTCCCGGCCCCGGAGCGTTGAACCGGGCTCGGCCGGAGGGGCTCCCGCCGATAACGCGCCGCCGATCCGCCCTTGGGTGTCTAGAGTTTGGCCCCGATGCGCGGCCTCATGCAACAACTCGGTCTTGAAGAACACCCCCGCGTCGTCGACGCTGGGCGTGCCGAGCCCGGCCCGGGCGTCGTCCTGAGCATCAATCCCGCCGCCGGAGAGCCGATCGCGGGCGTGAAGCTCGACGACGCGAAGGGGCTCCAGCGGGTGATCGGGAATGCCGCCGAGGCGTTCGACCAGTGGCGACGCGTCCCGGCCCCGGTGCGGGGTCAGTTGGTGCGCGAGGTCGCCGATGAACTGCGAAGGTTCAAAGAGCCTCTTGGCGAGCTGATCGCGCTGGAAGTCGGCAAGATACGCTCCGAGGGCCTCGGCGAGGTCCAGGAAACCATCGACATCGCCGATTTCGCCGTCGGCCTCTCCCGCCAGCTCCACGGCATCACTATGCCCAGCGAGCGCCCCGGGCACGCGATGCGCGAGCAGTGGCTCCCCCTCGGGCCCGTCGGCGTCATCACAGCCTTCAACTTCCCCCACGCCGTGTGGGGATGGAACGCGATGCTCGCGGCCGTCTGCGGCGACTCGATCCTCTGGAAGCCGAGCCTCATGGCGCCGCTCACCGCGATCGCAACGACCGAGATCGCCCGACGTGTCTGCGAGCGCAACAGCGCGCCGGACATATTCGGGTTGGTCATCGGGACCGACGATGTCGTGGGCGAACCGATGGTCAAGGACAAACGCCTGCCCCTGATCTCCGCGACCGGGTCGTGCCGCATGGGACGGCGCGTCGCATCGCTCGTCGGCGAGCGGCTGGGGCGTTCGCTGCTCGAACTCGGCGGCAACAACGCGATGATCGTCGACGCCGACGCGGACATGGACCTTGCGCTGCGTGCCGTGCTCTTCGGTGCCGTCGGCACCGCGGGCCAGCGATGCACCACGACCCGCCGCCTGATCGTGCACGAGTCGATCGCCGACGAGTTCCTCGCCCGCCTCGCCAAGGCCTACGCGAAGGTGAAGATCGGCGACCCGCTCGCCGAGGGCGTGCTGATGGGCCCGCTCATCAACGATGACGCGGCGATCGCCTTCGAGAAGGCCGTCAAGACCGCGACCGACCAGGGCGGCAAGGTCGTCTGCGGCGGCGCCCGCGCGGATGTGAAGGGCCTGAAGGGGGCTTTCGTCCAGCCGACGATCGTGCGAGCGCCCAAGAACAACGAGCTGCCGATCTCGCGCGAGGAGACCTTTGCGCCGATCCTGTATGTCTTTACATTCAAGGAACTGGACGAGGCGATCGCGCTGAACAACAGCGTCGACCAAGGCCTCTCCAGCGCGATCTGCACCGGCTCGGCCCGCGCCGCCGAATGCTTCCTCTCCCCCGACGGGACGGGCAGCGACTGCGGGCTGGCCTATGTGAACACCAGCACGAGCGGCGCCGAGATCGGCGGGGCTTTCGGCGGCGAGAAAGACACCGGGGGCGGTCGGGAGTCCGGTTCCGACGCGTGGAAGGCATACATGCGCCGTCAGACATGCACAGTCAACTTCAGCGGGGCGTTCGAGCTCGCCCAGGGGATCCGCTTTGAGTAGTGAGGCCAGAACCGCGGACGCGCTGGCGGAAGCCGCCGTCAGAGAGATCGAATCGGGCATGCTCGTCGGCCTCGGCACCGGACGCGCCGCCAAGCGCGGCATCCACGCCCTCGCCGACCGCGTCAAAAACGAAAACCTCAAGGTGCAGTGCGTGCCGACGAGCAACGGCTCGGAGGCGCTGGCCAAGGAGCTCGGACTCGAACTCGTCGACTTCGCCCTCGTCGAGAAGATCGACTACCTCTTCGACGGCGCCGATGAGGTCGACAAAGAGCTCCGCGTGCTGAAGGGCAGCGGGGGGGCCATGACCCGCGAACGAATCGTCGCGTGGGCCGCAGACCGCGTCGTCTACATGGTCGATGATTCCAAGCTCGTCGACCGCCTCGGCCGCAACAACACCCTCGCCATCGCCGTCCTCGCCTTCGGCCTCACCGCCATCCGCTCCGAGCTCCGCGCGATGGGCCTCATCGGCGTCTGCCGGCGAGACATGAACGGCGACCTCTTCATCACCGACAACGGTAATCTCATCCTCGATGTCACACTCGAAGACGACGCCGACCTCGAACGGATCAGCGCCGCGCTCAATGACATCCCGGGCGTGATCGACCACGGCCTCTTCCTCTACGAGGCCGACGAGGTCCTCGTTGATCGTGGCGAGGGCAAGATCGAGCGATTGATCCGCCCAGAGGAAGAAGACCAAGAGCACGGCTGATCCGCACAGCCTGAAGGGCGGCCCTCACGCCGCCCGCCGCGCCGCTGCCGCATCTGTCCCGCTCAGGCGGACCTCCAGCGCTACCATCGACGCGACCTCTGTGTACACGCCGTCGTCGCTGTAATGGATGTCCCGCCGCACGATCCTCACAGTCTCGAGCACAGGATCACCCAGTCGCAGCTTCGGCCCCTTCGCCATAAACCAAAGGTGGGGCGGGGGTGGGGGCACGCCGAGGAACCAGCGCCGCCGACCAGCGCAGTTCTTCAGAAACTTCACCACAAACCGCTCCATCCGCTCTGCAGCGATGTCGTCGCGCCGTCGGTCGCCGTGCGAGTCCAGCAGCGCGGCCATCTCGCACGGATCTTCGCCGGCCCTTTCGATCCGCTCCGCCAAGTCGGCCAGCTCCCGTCCGCGCCGCGTGTGGCACCCGCACGCCCCGACCAGCGTCGGCGCCTCGCACAGAAACCCGAAGCGGCTCTGCGCGAACGCGAGGTCGTACGGCGCCCACCAGTTCCGCGGCACCTCAACCACCCGTCCCCCGGGCAGCACCGCCTCGACCTCGAACAGGTGCGTCAGGCGCGTGTCGCACCACGCGAGCCCGATCGGCCTCAGCCACAGGGGCGAAAGCGCACACGCCGCTACCCCCAGCACGAGCGCCGCGGGCCCGAACGCCCCGCCGACCGCCCCCGCAGGCATCGCCACAAGCACCCCGACAAGCGCCCCGTTGAACACGACCCACTTCCAGAAGCAGATCCCCGTCAACAGAAAGATCCCCGCGTGCATCGCCGAAGCGGCGACCAGCAGCCCGATCGCAACATCACTGTGGGCGAACACCAGCACCGCCCCGACCTCGATCGCCAGCGTCCCCCACAGCATCGGTCCGTTCACCCGGCGCACCAGCCTGATCACGCGGGCAAACCCCGCGTCGCTCAGCCCCAGCCGCCATCCGTGCAGGCGGCACGACGCCGCGAGATTGCTCAGCCGGTTCTCGCTCGCCCACCACCCGGGCCTCGGCCCGACGCGAAGCTTCGCGATCCCCGGCACGAGGTAGCTCGACGCGAACACGCACAACAGCACGAAGACCCACGCCGCCGGCGCCACCGGCATCACGCCCGACACCGCACCCAGCGCCGCGATGGCGATCAGGCCGTCGGTCGCCAGCCGCCCGTCGGTTGTGCTCAGGGGGATGGGCATCGTCCGGTCCAGGACCGCCCGCTGCAGCAGGAGCATCGCGATCAGCGCGACGCCGAACCCGGGCGAGAACCACAGGCCGACGAGCAGCCCGACGCACAGCAGCCGCTCGACCGCGTGCGTCCGTTCCGTCCACGGGTTCAGGTGCGAGAACGCCGCGCCCCAGACCAAGGGCCCCGCGATCACCACCGACGCCGCACGCAGCACCGCCCCCGCATCGCCCGCGGGCCAGCCGCCAAGAGCGACGCCCAGCGCCGCCAAGAGCCCAATCACACCCCACGCCACCGGACACGTCCGGACCGCCTGCAGAAGCAGCCACCGGTCGCCCAGCGACTCCTGGCGCACGCTCGCGGCGACCGCGCACAGCCCGGCCAACGGCCGGAACAGGAGGATCGCCGTCACGATGGCGAGCGTGTCAAGAAGACTCATCACCGCTACAGATCGGCCCCGCGAGGCCAGGGGATCCACTTTGCGTCGCGCCCCAAGCCCGGACCCCGCGCCCCGCTTCCCGCTCTCGCCTCAAAGCGGCTTGTCGAACAGGACCGCCACGCCCTCGCCCGGCCGGGCGCGAAACCCCAGCGCCGCGTGCGCCGCCGGAGACTCGGGATACTCCGGCGTGGTGTCGCTGCTGAGCGTGCGGCAACCCCGCTCTCGCGCCCAACGCTCGGCCTCGGACAACAGCATCCTCCCGACACCCCTGCGCCGCGCCGAAGGCTCGACGAACCACGCTTCGATGTGCGCCCTGCGCTCCTCGGGCCTTCCCGCCAGCCCTACCTCGATCACACCGATCGGGGCGCCGTGATCGATCGCGAGAAACACGCCGTGCGCTCGCCCGTCAAGCTCCCCAGAGCTCAGGTAGTCTGCCGCCTCTTGCCTCAGCTCGTCGAACGCTTCGCGAGGCCAGAGCGCCAAACGCATCTGCGCCCACGCCGAGAGCGTCGTCGCGTCAGGGCGGACGATGTCAACGCGTTCACTACTGTCCCTGCGCAAGGCTGTAGCCACGCTCCCCGTCGTAGGTCTTCAGCATCTGGCACTCGACCACCTCAACAGTCGCGGCGATCCGCCCCGCAAGCTCCAGGCACTCGACGCACCCGATGCGGGCCACCGTTTGCTCTTTGCGCAGAAGGAACCTCGCCCGGTAATGGTCCACGCACTCGGTGAAGGTCGAGCCGGTCGGCCAGACCTGCGTCCCGCGGTTGGACATCATCGAAAGACGGAACGGCGTCCCCTCGACCGCCGCGGCAAGACGCTCGGCGAGCCCCGCGGGCCCGAGATCGCTCTCAACATAGATATCCGCGCCGACATGCTCGACTCGGGCTTCTGTAAACACGCCGAGCATGGTGTTCGTCATAGGCGGCTGCGGGCGAACAAGCGATGGAGCCGAGGGGAGCGAGTCAGGTTCGACGACCGCGCGCGATTCGGGCTTCCGCCCCAGGTTCGACGCGATGGCGTCGGCGAATCCCCGCGTCCCGACCGCCTCGGTCGACGGGTCCCCGAAGTCGCCGGTCCGCACGCCGCTCTCGAGCGTCACCAGCAGCGCGTTCTCGATCAGCGCCGCCTGGCGGAGCATCCCGATGTGGCGCAGCATCATGATTCCAGACAAGAGCAGGCTCGTCGGATTCGCCACGCCCTTGCCCGCGATGTCTGGCGCCGTTCCGTGCACCGCCTCGAAGATCGAGACATGCTTGCCGATGTTCGCCGACGGCGCAAAGCCGAGCCCGCCAACGAGCCCCGCAGCGAGGTCCGACACGATGTCGCCCTGCAGGTTGGGCAGCACGACCATCTTGTAATTCTGCGGCCTGAGCACGAGATTCATGCACAACGCATCGATGATCACATCCCCGTGCTCGATGCCCGGGTACTCAGCCGCGACCGACCTGAACCGCTCCAGGAACAGGCCGTCGGTCATCTTCATGATGTTGGCCTTGTGCCCGCAATAGACCGACTCGATCCCGAGGCGGTCGGCCAGTTCGAACGCCGCCCGGTGCACCTGGTCGCACCCGGGCGCGGAGATGAGCCGCTTGCACTCGACGACATCCCGCGTCAGCCTGTGCTCGATGCCGCCGTAGGTGTCCTCGATGTTCTCGCGGATCACATAGAAGTCCACCGGCACGCCCGCGCGCGAGTAGACCGTCTCGACCCCCGGCAGCGACTGGAAGTGTCTGATGTTCGCGAACGCGCCGTACATCTTGCGAAGCGAGACATTGATCGACTTGCCCCCACCGCCTTTGGGCGTCCCCATCGGGCCCTTGTAGACGAGGCCAGTCCGCTCGATCATGCGGACTGTTTCGTCGGTCATCCCGCGCGTGTCGCGGTCGAACACCGACTCGCCCATCTCGACGGGGACAAACTCGACATGCCCCTCCACGCCCGCGGCACGGAAGATCGACAGCGCCGCGTCCATGATCTCCGGGCCGATGCCGTCACCGGGGGCCAGCGCGATTCGGGTCTTCTCGGCCATGGTCGTTCCCTGTCCTTCCTGATCTTTCAAGCCGTTGCTCATGCCGTCTGTTGTGCCCCGGTTCGGGCGAGGCCGCCGGGACGGAAACCATAGCCGCCGCGCGGGCGCGATCCCGAGGTCGGCTCATCGGCGCGACGCTTCCCGGACCTGAGACCGAACTCAAGCCGAGGCGGTCGCACGCCTCAGGCGATCGTGAACAGCACGCCAGACCGCCTCCGATGAAGCGTCCGGCCCGCGCAACGGCGGACGCTCGATCAGGATCCGGCTCGGCCCCGCCTCATCCGCCTCGCGCATCGCCGCGTACAGCCGCGCCGCGTACGCCGACGCGTTCGCCGGCATCGCCACCACGAACACCCCCTCGGGCGCCTCATCGAAGTCGATCGCGACGATCGCCTCGCCCACCTCGGCGAGTTCGAGCTCCTCGCGGTCGACGAGCACCGCCCTGGCCCGCGGCGCGTAGTGGCGCCCCATCAGCCCCGGCGATTCGGCAACGCTGTGGATTTCGTCGCTCCCCGCGTCGGCGTTGCGCACAGGCCCTTCCAGCACGCTCGCGATCGCCTCGGCGCCCACCACCCCCGGGCGCAGCACCGTCGCCTCGCCGAAGCCATCACCCTCAAGCCGCAGCACGGTCGACTCGATCCCGCGTGGGCAGGGCCCGCCGTCGAGGATGAACACCTCGTCCTCAGAAAACGATGCGCGAACATGCGCCGCGTCGGTGGGGGAGAGCAGGCCAGACCGATTGGCGCTCGGGCCGACCAAGGGACCGCCGAACGCCTCGATCAACGCCAGGGTCAGCGGATGGTCCGGGCAGCGCACCGCCACCGTCCCGCCCCCGCCCGTCACCCGCTCGGGCAATCGTTCCGCTCTGGGCAGTACGATCGAGAGCGGCCCGGGCCAGAACGCCTCGGCCAGTCGCTGCGCCGAAGCGGGCCATACGCCCGCGACCTCTCGCGCCATCTCTGGCCCCGAGACATGCACAATCAGCGGGTTGCCCGAAGGACGCCCCTTCAGTTCGTACACCCGCTCTACCGCCGCAGCGTCCAGAGCGTCGGCCCCGAGCCCGTAGACCGTCTCGGTCGGGAAGGCGACAAGCCCGCCATCCTTCAGGCGTCTGACGGCTTCGGCGATCTGTTCGGGTCCGGCGCTCATTCAGCGTCCGAGGAAGTTCGGGTCGATCCCCTCCGGGTCACGCACCTCGAAGCGGATCCGGTTGCGCTCCAGCAGCGTCCCCATCGAGGCGTACAGCTCCGCGAGCGAGATCTGATAGTCGATCATCGCCTGCACCTCCGCACGCTCGGAATTGGCGAGCTGGTCCTGGCGGTTGAACTCGACCTCGAGCCTCTCGATCGTGAACCCGCCCACCGTTTCCTTCTCCGCCTGCAGCGCCCGAAGCGCCTCGCTCGCGGAGATCCGCGCGATGCGGCTCTGCTCGATCAGCGAGAAGTTCGTCGACGCGTTGTCCAGCGTGTTCTTGATCTCAAGCGCGATCTGCTGCACCGAATTCCGAAGCGAGATCACCGCCTGCTGACGCTCCAGCGTCCGCTGGCGGAGCAGCGCCTCGGCGGAACGGTTCCCGATCGGCTGCTCGAAGAACACGCCCACGATCGCGTCGACGAAGTCACGGTCGAACGCGCTGGAATACGCGCTGCCGAGCCCGCTCTCCAGCGCGTTCAGCCGGAGCAGCACCCGCAGATCGAGCTGCGGCAGCCGCGCGTTGTCCGCCACCACTCGCTGGATCGTCGTGTTATCGATCGACAGGATCGCCTGGTCGATCTCCGGCCGGTGGCGCACCGCCGACGCGACCGCCTCGCCCAGGTTGTACCGGATCGGCGCGTCCATGGCGCCGTCGCTCGGCACAAGCAAGAGCTCGCTCGTCACCGGGATGTTCGGGTCGTTCAGGAGCGCCTTCAGGCGGTCGCTCCTCCGACGAAGCACATTCTGCGCCCGGATCACATTGCCCTTGCGGTCCTCGACATTCGACGCCGCGGCGGTGATCTGCGGGGGCGTCGCGTCGATCGCCCGACGCGCCGAAACCTGGTTGAACAGCTGCTCGCCCCGCTCGGTCTGCCGCTGAAGGATCAGAAGATCCCAGTGCGCCTGGACAAGCTGCCAGTACGCCCGCTCGACCTCCAGCACCGTCCGAAGCATCTCGCCCCTGAACCGGGCGACAGCCTCACGCTCGGCGTTCCGCGAAAGACGAACCTGCGCCAGCGCAACATCCGAGCCGAACCCGCGAAGCAGCGGCTGGTCGTACTGGAACGCCAGCGTCATCTGCCAACCGGGGTTGGGCGAGAGGCTCAGACCCGCCTCGGTCTGGTCGAAGTACTCGAGATCCTGGCGGAACTCGATCTGCCCGCCGGTGATCAACGCTCGCCGCACACCCGCCTGCGTTGTCAGCGAGTCACGCTGCTGAAAGTCGCCCCCGATCGGCTGCTGCGCGGCGCGGGAGAGCGTCGGCGTCTCCGTCGAGCCCCACTGCGCCGTCGCAAAGAGCGTCCAGTCGAAGGCGGCCTCCGCCTGCACCAGCTGCGCCTCGCTCACCGAGGGCGCCAGCCGGGCGAACTCGAGCTCCAGGTTGTTCTGCACCGTCACCCGGATCGCGTCCTCAAGCGAGATCGCGACCGTCTCGACAGGGTCGCCCAGAAGGTTGGTCATCTCGGGCAGCCCGAGCTCCGTCAGGTCGTACGCATCCGGGCCGGCCATCCGCCGAAGTTCGGGCATCCGGCTGCGGATGTCCTCCACAAGCCACTCGGGATACCCGCTCAGCCCGACCGCTCGGGTCGACTCCACCTTTTCGGGGCGCCGAGTCAGCGGGGCGAGGTCTTTGCGGACGCCCTCGATCACGCTCCGTCGGAGCGACTCGGCGTGCCCGTCGGGCGGCAGGGGCTTGGCGCAACCCCAGAGCCCGCCCGCGGCCATGGCAACGAGGCCGGCGCTTCGGAGGGAGACGGACCAATGGCGTTTGGCTGATTGCATATGTTTGAGTAGGCGTTCGAGCCGCGTGGGGGTCGGTCAGCCGGCAAACGCCAGCCTACGGGGGGACGAACGATAGCCACCCCTCCCCGATTAAGCGCGTCAGAGCACGCCTCCCGCCGGACCCCGCTCAAACGACAGGCCAAGGCCGCGGGCGGAGCCTTTCCAGGCGATCTAGACTAACTCATTGCGGGTCCGGAGGGCCCGCACAAGATCACACGCTGATCCAACGGGCCCACGCACCCGGCAGGAGGCACCCATGCGTCGCCGTCGACTCCACACCCAAACGATCTGCGCCGGACTCTGCGCGATCACCCTTTTCGCGGGCCTCCCCGCCGCAGCGATCGCCGATGAGCCCGAACGCCGGTCGATCCGCGATGTCGAGCCCCGGCGCGTCGTCGTCAGCGTCTCGGAGACAGCCCTCCGCAGCGGCGAGCTCGAACGCTTCTACCCAGTCGCCCGCCTCCGCGAAGGCGCGGAGCTGACCGTCATCGGCGAGGGCGACGGGTGGTACCGCGTCCGTTACCCCAGCCGCGTCGGCGCATTCGTGCCCGCCTCAGAGGGCCGCCTCGACGAGGAGCAGTCGCGGGTCCGCCTGACGGCGCCCTCACGCCTCAAGGCCCCCAACGAGGCCGGCGGTTTCCGCATGAGCTGGCGCTCCGTGCTCGACGAGCCCCTCCCCGCCGGCGAGCACCTCCGCCTCATCGAGGTCGTCCGCGACGACAACGGCCGCCCCGCCGCCTTCCGGGTCGTCCCACCCCAGAACGCCGGCGCTTACATCCGAAGCGACCATGTCTCAGACGCCCCCCGCACCGCCTCGGGCGAGCAGACCGGCACGCTCGCCACCCCAGAGCGCACGACGCGCACCGATCTGAACGACGCCCCAACCGCGACAGACCCCGAGCGCCCCGGCCGCGAGACCCAAGCCCGCGAAGTGACCCGCGCAGACGAAGCCCCCGTCGTCATCGATCAGGGCGAGCGCACCCGCCTCCGCGCCCCCGAGACCGCCAATCTCCAGCAGCTCGATGCGGCCTACCAGCGCCTCCGCGCCGGCGAGGGCGGCGCTGCAGAGCTCGAAGCCCTCCTCGGCGAGTACCAGGCCGCTCTGGAGGCCACAGAGGAGAGCCCCTTCACCGAACGCCTGCGCACGCAGCTCAGCGACCGCATCGCGATGATCAACCTCCGCATCCAGATGCGCGACCGCCTCGCCAACCTGACCGATCCGGACGCGGACGCAACCGACACCGAAGCCGCCGTCCAGCGCTTCCGCGAAGCCGTCTCTGCCGGACGCCACGACTTCGTCGGCAGGCTCTCCGCCTCGCCGGTCTACACCGGCGACGGCCTGCCACGCCTCTTCGCGCTCCGCTCGGTCTCGGGCCTCGACCGGGTCCTCGGTTACATCGACCCCGCTCAGGTCGATCGGGCGCATACGCTCGTCGGCCGGGTCGTGGGCATCCACGGCAGCGTGGAGACGACCCGGAGGTCGGGCGCGAGCATCATCCGGGTCGACCGGATCGAACGCCTCCCCGATCCCGCCGCAGACTGATCTCGCGCCGCGCCGGGGCGCACCACCGACCAATGGCCCCGACCCAAGACGCCTCCGGTCAGATCGCCTTCGCACACGGCCTCTCGGCCGCGGACGACGCCGCTGCAGCCGCGTCCGGCGCCGCTTCCTCCGCGATGCAACGCCTCGACAGGCCCGCCGACCTCGCCCTCGTCTTCATCTCCACGCCCCATGTCGCCGAAGCTGCGACCGTCAGCAAGATCGTCCGCGAAATCACCAACGCCCGGTGTCTCGTCGGCGTCAGCGGCGTCGGCGTGCTCGCCGGCGACCGTGAGTTCGACGACGGACCGGGCGTCGCCGTCCTTGTCGCTTCCATGCCCGGCGTTCAGATCGAACCCTTCGCCGGCCCGGAGGTCCTCGACGCCTCCGACGACCCCGAAAGGCTCGCCCGGGTCATCCACGCCGGTCCCGACCAGAAGGGCCTCATCCTCTTCGCCGACGCCTTCAGCGTCCCCGTCGGCGGCCTCCTCGCACGCATCAACGACGCCAGGATCCAGGCCGGCGTCGACCTCCGCGAATCCCCCCTGATCGGCGGCATGGCCTCCGCCGGCGACGAGCCCGGCGCCAACGCGATGTTTCTTAACGACCGGGTTTTCAACAGCGGGGTGGTCGGTGTCTCGTTCCGCGGCCCCGTCCGTATCGACGCGGTCGTCAGCCAGGGCTGCAAGCCCTTCGGCCCGAATTTCGTCATCACAAAGGCCCGCCCCAACCTCATCCAGGAACTCGGCGGCCGCCCCGCGATGGAGCGCATCGAAGAAGCCGTCGAAGACCTCGAACAGGCCGACCGCAAACTCCTCGCCGGCGGCCTGCTCCTCGGCCGCGTGGTCGACGAGCGCAAGCCCCGCTTCGGCCGGGGCGACTACCTCATCCGCCACATCGTCGGCATCGACAAGCGATCGGGGGCCGTCGCCGTCGACGACCGCCTCAGAACCGGCCAGACGGTCCGCCTGCACCTCCGCGACCGCGAGACCGCCTCCAGCGACCTCCTGCTCCTGATGGACGCCCAGCGGCTGCAGGACGCCCCGGCGGGGGCCCTGGTCTGCACCTGCAACGCCAGAGGCTCGGCCCTCTTCGGTCGCCCGCACCACGACGCCATGGCCGTCGCCCGCGCCTTCCAGACCGTCGAGCCGGGAGAGCGTGCCGCCCGCGGCGGCCAGCCCATCGACGCCGGAGCGCCGATCCTCCCGACCGCCGGCTTCTTCGCCGCCGGCGAGATCGGCCCGATCGCCGGGCAGGGGTTCCTGCACACGCAGACGGCGTGTATCGCTCTGTTCCGGGCGGAGTGAGCACGTCAAAGGTGCTCGGGTTGTCGGCGTCGGGGGAAATCCTGTCGGTTGCGCGCCCCCAAGGCGCCCGGCAGATTGCCCGGTTTACCCGCATTGACCCGGAAGTGCCAACCCCGAATCCTCTGGCAGGTCGGGCGGGCTCGGGTTCGCTACGCTTGCCGCCCCGGCCCGATCGTTCCGTCCGGCGACGGTCTTGTGGATTCTGAACAATCCGGGAGAGCAGGAGTCTTCTGATGGCCTCGAGCAACAACGAGACGGTGATCGGCGCCGACGCGCAGATCAAGGGTGAAGTGATCTTCGCGTCCTCGGCGAAGATCATGGGGACGATCGAGGGTTCGGTCGTCGCCAAGGGCGACCTCCATGTCGCCGCCGGCGCCAACTGCCGAGCGTCCATCGACGCCGCCAAGGTCACCGTCGACGGGCTGGTGCAGGGCAACGTCAAGGCCTCCGAACGCCTCGAGCTCAGCGCTAACGCGAGGCTCGAGGGCGACCTCGAAGCCGCCAAGCTCATCGTCGCCGAGGGCGCCAGCTTCACCGGCCACTGCAAGATCGGCGGGGGCCCGAAGGCCTCGTCCAACGGCTCGGCCGCCTCGGTCGCCGAGACCAAGCCCGACGCCGGACGCACCGAGTCCAAGGACGATGACGACGCCGGCCGCAAAGCCGCCGGTCGCGCCACCGCCGCCGCCAAGAAGTAAACCCGGCAGCGGGGCGCAGCCGCCCCCGGAACACGCCGCATGGCAAAGCAGAAGGGCCCCCGACCGGTCCGGTGTTACCACTGCGGGAGAACCTTCGAGGTTCCCGCCAAGGCGATGACCTGCTCGTGCCCCGGATGCTTCAAGGGCATCCAGCTCGAAAGCATCGTGGTCAAGAACATGGAGCAGATGTCCCGCCTGGAGACCTGCGGCTCGATCACTGTCCGCAAGCGCGGGCTTGTGCAGGCCGACCGCATTATCGCCGCCGAAGGCATCGAGGTCGAGGGCATCGTCCACGCCAACGCCAGAAGCGGCCGGCGCGTCACGCTCCACGCCGGGGCGCAGTGGAAGGGCGACCTGACCGCCCCCTCGCTGGAGATCCGCGAGGGCGCGAGCATCCTCGGCGGGTTCTTCCGAATCGGCCCCGGCGAGGTCGAACCGCCGCGAGAACCCGTTGCCGCCGGCGCAACCAGCGACGCTCAATCGCCGGCGGGCAGCACCACGCCGCGGCACTCGCCGAAACCCACGCGCCGGAAACCGTCGCGCTCGCAATAGCCCCGCAGGATCACCTCGTCGCCGTCGGCGAGGAACTTGCGTTCTTCGCCTGTGGGCAGCTTCAGCGGCGTGCGGGCGCTGCCGGGCTTGCTGACCGGCGGGTTCGCGAACGGGTCGCCGTCCCAGGTGAGCTCCAGCAAACAGCCGCGGTTTTCACGCTTGGGGCCCGAGACGGTGCCCGAGGCGAGCAGGTCGCCCGGACGCATGTTGCACCCGTTGCTCGAGTGATGCGTGAGCATCTGTGCAATGGTCCAGTACATGTCCTTAAGGTTGCCGCTGCTCAGGCGGATCGGGTCGATCCCCTTCTTGCGCATCTCGGCGCTGGCGAGCAGGACTTCGAGCTTCAGGTCGATCCCGCCGGTCTCGCGGTCCATGTCGCCGGTAAGGTGGGGGAGGGGCCGCGGATCGTCCGCCGAGCGCTCCATGGCGCGGCAGCGGTAGGGCGTCAGCGCTTCCAGCGGCACGACAAACGGGCTCACGCTGGTGGCGAAGCTCTTGGCCAGGAACGGGCCCAGGGGCTGGTACTCCCACTTCTGGATGTCCCGCGCCGACCAATCGTTGACGAGGCACAGCCCGAAGATGTGCTCCTCGGCATTGTCAATTGGGATCCAGCGGCCCAGCTCGTTGCCCCGCCCGACATAGAACCCGACTTCCAGCTCGTAGTCCATGAGCTTGCACGGGCCGAAGGCGGGCGGACCGTCGTCGATCGTCGCCCCGGGCAACAGCTGGCCCATCGGACGGCGCACCGGCGATCCCGAGATCACGATCGAGCTGGCCCGCCCGTGGTATCCGACGGGGAGCCACTTGTAGTTGGGCAAGAGCGGGTTGTCGGGCCTGAACATGCTGCCGACATTGGTGGCGTGAAAGACCGACGCGTAGAAGTCGGTGTAGTCGCGCACCTCGAAGGGCAGCAGCAGCTCGGCGCCGGCCCGCGGGAAGAGCGCGACGCCGACGAGCTCCTCGTCGGATCGCAGGTCGTCGGACTTGTCGGTCAGCAACTCGACGAGACGCATGCGCAGGCGTCGCCGATCCTCGGTCGGCAGCGAGGCGAGATCGTCGAGCGTCTCGAACTGCAGCGCCATGGCGATGTCGCCGTCGTCCGCCCCCAGCAGTCCGGCGCTGGAGACCTCCAGGAGGTCGAGCAGTTGGTCGCCGATGGCGACACAGATGCGGGGATCGGTCTCGCCCGGTTCCTCGGCCCTGTCGGCGACGCAGAAGGGGAGGTTCTGGACGGGGAAATCGGTCGCGGGGTCGTTGGCCGACTCGACCCATGACTTCAGCTTCGGATCGTGCGTGTCATCGATGGGGTAGGACATCTGGGGCTCCATTCCGGCTCTGATTCTTGTGATCGCTCAGTATCGATGCAGCGTCGAGGTTGCGTCGTCGAGAACGAGTCTCTGCAAGACCCTGTGGCACTGGCGGCTTGCCCGCCAGTGTTTCATGTCATGGACCGAGGCGAGCGGAGCACACTGGCGGGCAAGCCGCCGGTGCTACATGGTAGATGACGGATGCGTGGTTCACAGCAGCCCCAGCTTCTTCGCATCGCCCACCGGCTCGTCGAACGAGCACGAGCCGTAGCCCACCGCGAAGCCCTCCCTCGCCTTGACGACCTCGCCAGGGGTCAGGGCCAGGTCCTTGTACCGCACGCCCTCTTCGCTGAAGCGGAAGGCGGTGGGGTCGCGTTCCTCCAGGATCTTCTCGGTGGCATCGAGTTCGGACTTGCCCGAGCGGACGAATGCCGCGGCCATGAAAAGGTTCAGATACCCGTGCATCAGCGCCTTCGGCGAGTCCGTCTCGTAGGTCAGCGCGTGCTCGGCGCGGATCGGATGGTGCAGCCCCGCCGTCGCCTTAAAGCGCACGCCCCCGGCCCTTGCGGCATGCAGAAACCTCGCGATGTCCGAAGTGGGGGGGATCAGATCGGGCGTCACGCCCCCGCACCGGATCTTCGCCGCCGCCTCGTCGCCGGCCAGCGCCGCGACGAAGCCCCGGCAGTCGCCCGAGATCGGGAATTCGAAGTACGGGTGGATGTCCTCGGGGATCTCCTCGATCGCTCGGTCGATCTCATCGGGCGACGACACCCGCATCTCGATCGAGTCGATCTGCGCCAGTCCGTTGTCTTCCTTGCTGTGGTGCTCGTTAAAGGCGACCACAGTGTCTAGGCAGGCGTCGAGGTCGCCGTCGACGATCGCGCTGATCCGCCATGGCTCGCTGTCGTCGGCCATCTCGCGGTAGCCGCTGGTCGCCCAGGTGCCCGGCAGCATGACCCGCGCATGCTCGACGAACTCGCCCAATCGGGTGACCGGGCAGATGAAGTGGGCCAGCACCCACGCGTGCTCGGAGCGGATGTGGCGGGCGAAGCGCTCGACGGCCTTCTCCATCGGCAGTTTCGAGGGAGGGAAGAGGCCCGCGTAATCGATCAGGCCGTCGAAGAAGGCCTTGTTCACTGGGTGCATGCAATACTCCGTCTTACCAGTTCAGCGTCCCGCGCCACGCGTGGGTCAGTTCTTCAACATCCAGGTCCAGCCCCGCCTCGGCCCAGCCGAGACGCCCGCTCTCGTCGATCGCGCCGATATGGACCCACGGCGTCGATCCGAGCAGCTTCTCGATCTCGGGCAACCTTGCGGCGCACACCTCCAGCAGGTAACGCGAGGGCGACTCACAGAACGCCGCAGAGAGCCCCGCGCCGTCGTGCCCCGGAAGTTGCAGCTCCGCGCCGAGCGGTGCGCCCGGCTTGTGCCCGCCGATGAGCAGTTCGGCAACCGCCACGAGCAGCCCGCCGTCGGAAACATCGTGCGCGCTCTCGACCAGCCCGGCGCGGATCAGCGAGGCCACCGCCCTGGCGGTCCGAGGCCCCGCCTCCAGATCCACACGGGGCGTCGCCGGATCGTCCCGCTCGGTCAGCCCGAAGAGCGCCTGGTAGCGAGAGCCGCCCATCGCAGTCGGCGGCGTTTCGCTCTGACCGACCACGATCAGCGTGTTGCCCGGACGCTTGGCGTCCGATGTCACGCACCGGTCAAGATCGGGCACCACCCCGATGCCCGTGATCAGCAGAGTGGGGGGGATCTCGATCGTTCGCCCGTCCTCGGTCGTGAACTGGTTGTTCAGCGAGTCCTTGCCCGACACGAACGGCGTCCGGTACGCCTTCGCCCCGTCGTAGCAGCCCTCGGCCGCACGCACCAGCGAACCCAGGTTCTCCGGCTTCTTGCAGCTCGGCCAGCAGAAGTTGTCGAGGATGGCGATGCGGTCGGGGTCGGCGCCGACGCAAACAAGGTTCCGCACGCACTCGTCGATCGCGCCCAGCGCCATCTGGTACGGATCGCCCCCGAGACGCGGGTCGCCCACGCCGGTCTGGACGCCGCAACCGATCGCAAGCCCGCGCCCCGTGCCCGGGTTGGGTTCGATGACGCTGGAGTCGGCGGGCCCGATGGCGCGTGCGCCCATCAGCGGCTTGATGACCGTGTTGCCCTGCACATCGTGGTCGTACTGGCGGATGATGAAGTGCTTGCTTGCGATGTCGGGGTGGGCGAGCAGTTGCAGGAGCGCGCCGTTGACATCGGGGTCGCTCTCCGCGTCCGCCTTCGGCGTCGGCGATGGAGACCAACTCGCACTCCGCGTCGGCGTCGGCAGCCCCTCGTGGAGAAACTCCATCGACAGACGCCCGACCTCTTCGCCTTGGAAGCTCAGCACAAGCTCCCCGTCCGGCGTCCCGAACTCGCCCAGCACCGCCAGCTCGACATGCTCCTCGTCGCAGATCTCGCGCAGGCGGTCGAGGTTCGAGGCGGGCACCGCCAGCACCATCCGCTCCTGCGCCTCGCTGATCCAGATTTCGGTGTAGGTCAGCCCGCCGTACTTGAGCGGCGCCGAGTCGAGCGTCACGCTCGCCCCGATCTTCTCGCCCATCTCGCCGACCGCAGAGGAGAAGCCGCCGGCGCCGCAGTCTGTAATCGCCGAAAACAGCGGCCCGCCCGCCTCATCCCGCGCACGCAGGATCGCGTCCAGCACACGCTTCTCTTCGATCGCGTTGCCGATCTGCACGGCATGCGCAAACTCGTCCGCGTGCGTGTCGGTCAGCTCCGCAGATGAAAAAGTCGCGCCGTGGATCCCGTCCCGCCCCGTCCGCCCGCCGAGGGCGACGATCAGATCCCCCGGCTTGGCGTGCCCCTCGATGAGGTCGGTCGGCAGAACCCCGACACAACCGCAGAAGACCAGCGGGTTGCCGATGTACCGGTTGTCGAACAGCACCGCGCCGTTGACGGTCGGGATGCCCATGCGGTTGCCGTAGTCGCGCACGCCGGCGACGACCTCGGTCAGCACGCGTCGCGGGGGGATGCAGCCCGCGGGGATGTCCGCGCTGTCGGGGTGGGCGACGCAGAAGACATCGGTGCTCGCGATCGGGCGTGCGGCAAGCCCGGTCCCGATGATGTCGCGGATGCACCCGCCGATCCCGGTCGCGGCGCCGCCGTAGGGCTCCAGCGCCGAGGGATGGTTGTGCGTCTCGACCTTCACGCACACCGCCGTCTCGTCGTCGAAGCGGATGATGCCGGCGTTGTCGACGAAGACCGAGAGCGTCCAGTCGATCCCCTCAGCGATCAGCTCGTGCGTCGCCGCGGCCACCGTCGACTTGAGCAGGTTGCGGACGGTGATCTCCGTCGCGCCGGACTTCTCGTGGCCCGGGCGCGCCGACCAGTCGATCGCGTCGCCCTCGAGCGGGCCGGTGTAGCTGATCGTGCTCTTGAGCGTCTTGTGGACGCAGTGCTCCGACCAGGTCTGGGCGAGCGTCTCCAGCTCGATGTCCGTCGGCTCACGACCCTGCGCCGCGTAGTGCTCCCGGATCGTCCGCATCTCGGCCAAATCGAGAAACAGGTGCCCCTCGCGGCTGAGCTTCTCCAGCCCCGCGTCGTCCAGATCGCGGATCGGCACCCGCATCACGCGGAACTCGGCGGGCGTCCCGCTGGGCAGCGACTCGGGGTGGAAGGGTTCGGCGTGGATGGCGTTGATGACCGGGTTGGCCACCAGCCTGCGGGCCAGATCCTCCGCCTCCGAAGCGTCGACCCCTTCAAGGTCGTACCGCCAACCGGTCGAGACGCGGACCTCCGCCCCCGCCAGCGCGAGCACCGCGTCGCGGACCGACTGGGCCGTGGGGTCCATCACGCCCGGCAGAGGGTGGACCTCGACCGTCGCCGAGCCCGGCGCCGGCTCGCTCGCCCCCAGCTCGGAAACCTCGACGACCGGGTCGGTCAGCAGGCGGGTCCGGATCGTCTCGATCTGTTCTTCCGACAGGTCGCCCTCGATCAGGTACACCCTCGCCGCCCGGGCCGCCGTCAGGCGCACGCCGATCTCCCAGGCGCGACGGACGAGATCGTCCCCCCGCGGATCGCCCGCGCCGGGCATGGGGCGGACCTCGAACCTCACTACAAGCGTCGCGGCTGTCGTCATGGCCCGATCGTACCTCCGCTCTCTGCCAGAGACCGACCCGGGCGCCGAGACCGACACCCTCCGGGCGGTACGATCGCCCCCATGCCCGCCCCGACGCCCTCCAGCCCCGAGCCCTCGCCCAGCGACCAGAGCCCCCGCACGACCGTCGAGCTCTACACCGACGGCGCCTGCTCGGGCAACCCCGGCCCGGGGGGGTGGGCCTACATCCTCAAGCACCCCTCGACCGGCAAGGAGATCGAGGGTGCCGGGGGCGAGAGCCGCACCACCAACAACCGCATGGAGCTGCTGGCGGTCATCAACGGGCTCGAACGTCTCAACCGGCCCTCGAAGGTCGAGCTCTACTCCGACTCGCAGTATGTCCTCAAAGGGCTGAAGGAGTGGCTCGCCGGCTGGAAGGCCAAGGGCTGGAAGACCGCCGCCAAGAAGCCCGTCAAGAACGAGGACCTCTGGCGCCGCCTCGACGAGCTCTCCCAGCTCCACGACCTGGTCTTCCACTGGGTCCGGGGGCACGCCGGCCATCCCGAGAACGAGCGAGCCGACGAGCTCGCCGTCGCCGCCCGTGACGCCGCGGCCGGTCGATAGCCCCTCCCGCACGCCCGTTCTGGACGCCACAGAGTTCCCGGACGCGCCGGGTTGTAGGGGTTGCGCGGGCGCGTCGGCGCAGACGGCGTGTTCCGCCCGGTTTGCCGCAGCGCCCCCGTCAACCCGGGGCGGGCAAGCGTCGATGCTGTCTCCCGAAGCCGCCCTGTCCGGGCCGGCCACCACGGAGGCGCCATGGCGATCGATCTGCAAGACATTCTCCACGCCGCGTTCGACGCGGACGCGTCCGATGTGCACCTCATCGCTGGCCACCCGCCCTTCATGCGGGTCCACCAGGTGATGACGCCGATGGACTTCGACGAACTCACGCCCGACGACGCGGCGTCGATGCTCGAGCAGATGGCGCCCCCAGAGGCCCAGGACATCTTCCACAAGAACAAGGACGCGGACTTCTCCTACGAGATCCCCGATCTCGCCCGCTACCGCGTCAACGCCCACATGCAGAAGGGCGCCATCGGCATGGCGCTCAGAATGATCAAGACCAAGGTCCCGCCCCTGGCGGCCCTCAACCTTCCCGAGGTCATCGCACGCCTCACCTACCTTCCCCGAGGACTCGTACTCGTCACCGGCGACACCGGCTCGGGTAAGTCCACAACGCTGGCGGCCATGATCCAGGCCATGAACCAGCGCTACAGCAAGCACATCATCACCCTCGAAGACCCCGTCGAGTACAAGTTCGAATCCGAGCAGTGCCTCATCGAGCAGCGCGAGCTCGGGCAGGACATGCCCACCTTTTCCAGCGGCCTCAAGCACGCCCTGCGACAGGACCCCGACATCATCCTCGTCGGCGAAATGCGAGACCTCGAGACCACCGCTCTTGCGATCTCCGCCGCCGAGACCGGCCACCTCGTCCTCTCCACGCTCCACACCGTCAACGCCTCGCAGACGGTCGAGCGAATCATCGACATGTACCCGGCCACCCAGCAGAACCAGATCCGCGCGATGCTCTCGGGCACGCTCCAGGCGGTCGTCTCCCAGACCCTGTTCGCACGACAGGACCGCCCGGGCATGGTCCCCGCCGTCGAGACGCTCCTCTGCACCTCCGCCGTGCGAAACCTCATCCGCGAGGGACGCACCTACGAGATCCCCAATGTCATCGAGACCAACAGGGCGATCGGCATGTGCAGCCTGGACACCTCCATCGCGGAGCTGTACTTCAACGGCATGATCAGCAAGGAAGACGCCATCGCCCAGGCCGTCTACCCCGACAAGCTCGACAAGCAACTGGCGGCCTGAGTGCCCGCCGGCCCGGGGGCTGTGCCGGGCCAAGCGTGAGGAAGCGGAGCAACGATGCCGAACTATCGCTACCAGGTCCGTTCCGCCGAAGGCGTTGTCCGCGGGGGCATCGTCGCGGCCGACAGCGCCGCGACAGCCGCCGCGATCCTCCGCAACCAGGGCGCTCATGTCATGAGCGTCGCCCCGGTCGGGGAGAACAGCTCGGGCTCGGCGATCATCGAGCTGATCAAGCGCGCCAACGCCGCCAAGCCGACCCAGAAGCACGTCCTCGACTTCACCACGCAGCTCGCGGTCATGGTGCGCGCGGGCATCAACCTCCGCGCCGCCCTCGACGGCATCGCCGATCAGACCACCCACGCGACCTTCAAGAAGATCATCTTGGGCGTTAAGGAGGATGTCGAGAGCGGCAAGCAGTTCTCCGAGGCCCTTGCCAAGCATCCCAAGCTCTTCGGCCCGCTCTACATCAACATGGTCCGCGCGTCGGAGATGTCCGGCTCCTTCGCCGACATGCTCGATCGAATCGCCGCCTATATCGCCCAGCAGATCGAGACCCGCAAGATGGTCGTCGGCGCTTCGATCTACCCGGCCGTCATCGGCGTGCTCGCCGTGGGCGTCACCATCTTCCTGCTCACCTTCGTGCTGCCCAAGTTCTACCAGGTCTTCGAGGGCAAGGAAGACATCCTGCCCTGGACGACCACCTTCCTCATGAACCTCTCCAAGGTTCTGGTCGCCCAGTGGCAGTTGATCGTCGGCGGCGCGTTCGGCGTCTTCGTGCTGCTCTTTCTCGCCCTGAAGACCGAGGTCGGCGGCTACTGGGCCGACCGCCTGAAGCTCACCATCCCCGTCGTGAAGAACATGTTCCGCTCGCTCTACATCAGCCGCTCGCTCCAGACCATGGGCCAGCTCATCAACGCGGGCGTGCCCATGCTCGACACGCTGGTGATCACCGGCGAGATCTCGGGCAACCGCCTCTTTAAGTCCATGTGGGTCCGCGTCCACGCCAATGTGAAGCAGGGCAAGAAGATCGCCCAGCCTCTCCTCAAGGACACCCTCCTCCCCAAGGCCGTCTGCCAGATGATCTCCGCGGGCGAGGAGTCCGGCAAGCTCGGAGAGGTGCTCGACCAGATCAGCGTCTACTACGCCAAGCAGCTCAAGGAAAACATCAAGGCCGCCACCGGGCTTATCGAACCCATCATGATCATTGTGATGGGATCAATCGTCGGCTTCATCGCCATGGCGATCATCCTCCCCATCTTCAAGATGAGCCAGATCGTCAGCTGAATCGCATCCTTAAGGGTGTCAGGAGGTCCGACATGCACCCCGCCAGCCAACGAGCAAGGCGACGGCGCAGGAACCGGCCTCGGGGATTCACCCTCCTCGAGACCGCCCTCGCGGTCATCATCATCGGAGTCGGTGTCGTCGCCGTCGTCGACGCGCAGCAGTCCTTCATGATGGCCAACCGCTGGTCCAGCCACGCCGCAACCGCCACCTACCTCGCCAACGAGGTCCGCGAACTCACAAGGCCGCTCCGACGCCACGACCCCGTCACGGGACTCGAGATCGTCGGCTCCGCCCTCGTCGGCTGGGGACCCGAGCCCGGAGAGGTCACCGTCGGGGACTTCAACGACATCGACGACTTCGCCGGCATCCGCTTCGGCGACGGCGGCGACATGCCCGGACCCATCAACGGCTTCGGCGAGGTCATCTTCGAGATCGACCCCGACGGAAATGTCGTCCGCGACAACGACAGCAACCCCGTCCCCATGAGGGGCTGGTCGCAGCTCGTCCTCGTCGACAAGGTCCACCCCTTCGACACATCCCTCTCCCTCGCCCCGAACTACTTCGAGCCCGCCTCGGGAACCAGCCCGGGCAGGGCGGTCGACGAGTTCCCCCTCCGCGTCACCGTCGTCGTCTCCTACCGCGAGCCCGGCGCCGCGCAGGCCGAGGAAATCGTCCGAGTCAGCTGGATCGTCCCGTGAGAAACCAAGGAGCGGAGCACGCCATGACCCATCGCCGCGATCGGAGATCCGCCGGCCGGGAGGCTGGCAAGCACCGGCCCGCACCGCCCCGAAGGCGTCTGACACGCCGGGGCGTTGTCTCCGTGCTTTCCATGATGTTCCTCGTGCTCTTCGGCTCGCTCGTCGCAGCCATGGCCGTCGCCAGCCAGGGCAACACACGGGCCGCGGGCACCCACCTGCATGTCATGCGCGCCATGGGTGCAGCAGAGACCGGGCTGGCCATCGGCGCCCAACGACTCACCGAAGCCGCACAACGCTTCGTCGTCAGCTCCAGCGAAATGGACGCGGACAATGTCTGGAAGCTCTGGACCGGAAACACCAGCGGGCTCGGCAACATCGAGATCCTCCCGCCCCCCAGCGGCCACCCCGAGGCCGCGAGCCCCTCCGGCGTCGCCGAGGCGATCGCGCTCATCCACGCCGCCGACCAGAACATTATCCTCCACGACGGCGTCTCCGCTCCCGTCATCACCTCCGCACCCGCAGGCACCGACCCCGCAGAGTTCAAGCTCGACGGCTGGGTCGTCACCCCCGTCATCGGCCTCGACCAAGTCACCTACACCAACGGCGAGCCCAGAACCGCAGGTTTTCAGATCATCTACGCGCCCCGCGCCAACGGCACCGATGTCCGCGTCATCTCGATCGGCTACGACTTCGGCTACCGGCGCCAGGGCCAGGCCCTCACCCGCGTCGTCTCCAAGGACTACCGAATCACCAAGCAGGTCCGCCACGCGATCGTCAGCCCGAACCGCGTGATGATCGGCAAGAATGTCAGCGTCACCGGAGACCTCGGCATCTGGTTCGACGACATCAACTTCCCCAACGCCCAGCCCCTGCTCATGAAGAGCGACTTCTACGGCCTCGACCCCGTCCTCGACCAGAAGCTCGACGACTTCTACGAGGGCGTCGCCGAGTACGATGTCGACGGCGACAACAGACTCCGCGTCGCACACCCCATCGAACGCCTCGGCATCCCCGACAAGCACGGCGGCGACTACGGCGGCTCACCAGATCACAGCCCCTTCGCAGACGCCACCGGCGACGGCTATGTCGATGAGTTCGACATCTTCATCAACCACTTCGACCAGAACAACGACGGCATGGTCGCTCTCTCCGACCTCCTCCGCGCAGCCACGCCCAACGCCCACCTCTCGGCGGAGTTCGTCGCCGCCGACGGGTCGGAGATCGACAAAGACCTCGCCATCCTCATCGATTCGTTCAACCCAGACCGAAACCGCAACGGCGTCTGGGGATTCGACGACCTCGCCAACACCGGTTGGTGGGACCCCGTCAACGAACCCCACTTCGACACCGCCTCCGACGGCACCGTCAGAGACCAGGTCCTCGGCTATCGCGACGGCGTCCTCGACCGCCTCGACCGCTACGTCAAGCTCCAGGGATCCGTCAAGATCGGCGTCACACAGGCCCAGTGGAACAACGAGCACGGCGACTGGCGCAACTCGATCCGGGGCGCCATCCGCCCGGCCCCCGGCAACCCGCCGCTGGTCTTCGCCGCCGGCGAAGAAGAACTCCCCCGCGTCGACGCCGACACCTTCATCGACTCCGAGGACGGCCTGAAGGCCCAGGCCAACGGCCCGGACTTCTGGGAGCAGGTCGCCGACAACCTCGGCGTCTCCGTCGCAGACCTCGAGACCTATGTCGAGACCAAACCCCAGGGCTCCGCCTCGCCCCGCTACATCAGGCTCGACCCGGACACCACCGAAGACGGCCTGCCCGACAACTACATGGACGCCTACTTCGAGAAGATGCCCTTCAACGCCCCGGTCTTCGTCGACTGGTACTACCGCCCCGTCTTCGAGAACATGGTCTTCCGCAACACGCAGATCCCCAAGGGCCTCAACGCCCTCTTCGTGAACTGCGAGTTCATCGGCGTCACCTGGGTCCGCACCCACACCAACAACACCCACCCGCACTGGTCGCTCTACGGACGCATGGGATTCGACAACGGCATCGGCAGGCCAGCCCCGGCCTTCAACCGCGATATCTACGGCTCCAATCCCGGCGAGACCGCCGACGACGCGCCGCCCATGCTCCCTCCGACCGCCGTCCCGCCCGAGGAGAACATCCTCCTCGCACGCCCAGCCCTCGACAAGGGCGACATCCTCCAGTCCGAGATCGCCTCCTACGCGCCCAGCGAGTACGACAGGCTCCCAGAGCCTCTCCTCATCGACGGCAAGCGCTTCGTCGACACCAAGAAGCTCTCCAACAACCTCCGCTTCCACGACTGCCTCTTCGTCGGCTCGATCGTCAGCGACAAGCCGCAGGCATTCACCCATGTCCGCAACAAGATCCAGTTCACCGGCAAGACCCGCTTCGCCAACGAGCACCCCGACCACCCCGGCGACCCCGACTTCAACCCCACAGTCCAAGCCCTGCAGGAGATCGTCAAGAGCTCGATGATGCTCCCGCACTACTCCGTCGATGTGGGCACCTTCAACAGCCCGCCCGAGCAGAATGTCCAGCTCAGAGGCGTCATCGTCGCGGGCATCCTCGATGTCAGGGGCAACGCAAACATCGAGGGCGCAATCCTCCTCACATTCCAGCCCCGCTACGGCGAGCCCCCCCTCGTCGATGTCTTCGGAAACCCCATCGGCAACCCCGGACTCTTCAACTGCACCATCGGTTACTTCGGACCCGAGGACGGCGACGAGGAATCCATCGACCCCCGCACACTCCCCAAGGTCGGCGGCGTCAAAATCGTCGGCTACGACACCACAGGCGACGGCCTCGCCGATGTCGGCCCCTTCGACGATCAGCCCGCCGGATCCACGCCCGTCCCCTTCCACGGCTACGGACGCATCACCATCCGCTTCGATCCGCTCATGAGCATGCCCAACGGCATCATGCTCCCCCTCAGCGTCCGGCCGATCCCGCTCAGCTATAGGGAGGGCTCGCAGTGAATCACCGCCAACGCAGCCGCAGAACCACGCGCAGAGGCTTCAGCCTCATCGAGATGCTCGTCGCGCTCACCATCAGCGCCACACTGCTGACCGCGACCATGGTCGCCCTCGACACGAGCTTCAGAAGCTACAAAGTCACCTCCGAATCCGTCTCCACCCATGTTGTCGGGCGTCTGGTCATGCAGCGCCTGACCGCCCTCATCCGCACCGGCGAAAACTTCGGCCCCTTCCCAGTCAACCCGATCATCGACCCGCGCATCGAGTCGACCGCCATCGAGTTCGAACTCATCCCAGACCCCTTCAGCAATGTGCGCCAGGTCTGGCGAATCGAACGCGTCGAAGCGCCCGGCCCCACCGGCCCCTTCGAACTCCAAGCCACCGTCGAGCAGTACGAGGGATCGACCCTCGTCGAGACCAGCACGCGCACGCTCGTGCGCCGCGTCGAGGACGCCATGTTCACCCTCGAATACGATGTCGGCCCCCGCCTCACCCGCGCCACAATCGACCTGACCCTCCGCCCCGACGACACGCAGGCCGACAGCATGGTCGGCGAGCTCCGCGCCCCCTTCGTCCGCCTCGTCACCAGCATCGCCCCCCGACGCCTCGACTGACGCCTGGACTGACCGGCGGCCTGTCATTCAGCGTGATCGCGCAGCCCGCCGAGCGCCTCGGGCAGCAGGTCCGCCAGTTCGCGCGCCAGCAGCCCGCTCTCGACACCGCTGCGATCGGCCCAGAGCTCGCCCGCGACCGCGTGCGCCTGCACGCCGAGCCGCGCGACATCGAATAGGTCCAGCGGGCGCAAAGGATCGGCCGGCATCTTGGCCCGGATGTGCTCGGGCAGGCCGGGCATCGGCGGCGGCTGCAGGTACTGGCCCGCCAGTGCGGCGATCAGCCCCGTCAGCACATCGCCCGTGCCCGCCGTCGCCAAACACGGGTGCCCACGGTCGCAGACCCAGGTCCGCACCCCGTCGCTGACAACCGTCCCGAGCCCCTTGAGCACCACGACGCACCCCAGCCGCTGCGCCAGGCGTTCGGCCGCTTCGCTTCGCGAAGCGCCGTCCTCGGGCTTGACCCCGAGCCGCAACGCCGAGGCGAGGCGAGAGAACTCGCCGGGGTGGGGGGTCAGCACCGCGCGGGCCCTGAAGTCCCGGTGCAGCTCGGGCACCAGCGCCAGACAGTTGATCGCGTCGGCGTCGACGATCACCGGCGCGTGCTCCTGCTGCACCGCTCGGAGGCAGAGCGCGATCGCACCGATGTCGGTCCCCAGCCCCGGCCCGACCGCGATCGCGTCGCAGGTCTCGACGATCTCGTCAAACAGCTCGGCGGTTTCATGCGGGATCAGCGAGCCCGTGCCGTCGGTCGGCAGGGGCACGCCAGTGGCGGAGGGCTCGATCTGCACCGCCCCGGGCAGCACCGGCGAGGGCGCACAGATCCTGACCAGCCCCGCCCCGGCCCTGAAAGCGCCGCGGGCGACGAGCGCCGGCGCGCCGGGCATCCAGGCCTCGCCGCAGCGTCCGCCAAAGACCGCCACGCGCCCCGCGTCCCCCTTGTGCGCGTCGGGCGAGCGGGCGGGCAAGCGGGGGAGTTCGAGCGATTCAGCGTCCACGGTTCGCGTGCTCCACTCGTTCGACCACGATCTCAAGGCGGCCCATCAGAGGCACCAGCGCAACCATCGAGTTGGTCGGTTCGTCGTCGCGCAGGGTCGAGGTCGCCAGCGCGATGTGCGTGGCGTCGAAGATCGACCGCTCCGGCAGCGCCGGGTCGAGGTCCAGCCATCGCCGCTCGCCATCGATCTCGACTGCCGCCTGCACCCACATGTGGAACCCGAAGATGTCGTCAGAACCCGCGAAGCTGTCGGCGTAGATCAGCCCGCTGACGACCCGCGACGGCACCCCGTCCAGCCGCAAGAGCGCCGCCAGCAGCGCCGAGTGCTCCGTGCAGTCCCCGTGGCGCGTCCGCGCGACCTCAGAGGCCGTCGCAAAGCCGACACCCAGCGACTTGTCGGTGATGTAGCGGTAGACAAACCGGCGGAGCGCCTC
>SLFH01000176.1 GCA_007124345.1 Phycisphaerales bacterium
CGCATCCCCTTGAACCGGGCGACCGCGTCTTCGACCGAGAGCCCGTACTGCAGCGCGATGCTGAAGGCGCGGCAGAACGCCTGGCACATCCCGCTGATCGCCGAGCCTTCCTTGGAGATCTTGATGAAGATCTCGCCGGGCGAGCCGTCTTCGTACAGGCCGACGGTGAGGTAGCCCTCGTGGCTGTCGATCTGGAACTTGTGGGTCAAAGACTCCCGCGTCGCGGGGAGGGCGCGGCGTTGGACGATCATCTTCTGGTCCTTGCCCGGCTGTTTCGGGTTCTCTTCGTGCTGTGCCATGCCGGGGTCACAATATCCGGCGGAGGGTGCGGATATCGGGCCGGTGGGGGCCGTTGAGCCAGAAATGTGGCGTTCGACCCCCGCTGGCGGGGCGTACAGGGGGTTCGGGTTTGCTCCGGGCCTGTTCTGAGCCGATACTTCTGTCAGATGGCCGTACACCGGCACGGAGATCAGAAGACGCAGCGGGCCGCGACGAGATCCGTCGGCGCGGTCGGTGTCGCGTTGGCTCTGGCTCTGTTGATGCACACGCCCTCGGCGCTCGCCGGCGCGGCTGCGGCGTCCTCGGCCGGCTCGCCCAAGCTGGCGGTCCGGGGGCTGCACGAGGCGATCGCCCGCGTGGTCCGCGAGATCGTCCGCCCCGGGCGAGAGGTCCACGAGCGTTGCCCGATGTCGGGCGCCCCGGCCCCGGCCCTCTGTCGTTCTGAACGATCGCGTCTGGCTTCGCTCCGTCTGGCCCACGAGCCGACGCTGCGGACGGTCGCGTCGCAGGGGCTGATCGGGCTGCCCCCGCCCTTGTTTGCATGAAGCGGCGTTGACCGGCCCGCGGCGCTCGCGATCTTTCGCGGCCAGAGGCGGACGGTTGTTCAACCCCTCCCCGGGGAAGGCGTGCGTACACAGCGTTCGGCCCCCCGGGCGTGCCCGGCCGCGTTTCTGCGTCGGGCCCTGCAAGCAGCGACACACACCGGAGACGGTGGATCCAAGAAACGGTGACCCCCATGGCCAACGAAGGCATCCCGCTGATCGGCCCGTTCCTCAACAAGCTGATCGGCTCGCGCAACGAGCGTTTCGTCAAGAAGTACACCGCCCGCGTCGAGGCGATCAACGAGCTTGAGCCCAAGATCCGCGAGATGAGCGACCAGCAGCTCCGCGAGATGGTCGTCAAGTTTCGCGAGGAGCACGACAAGGGCTCGGGCCCCGAAGACCTGATGATCGAGGCGTTCGCCGTGGCCCGCGAAGCGATGGACCGCCATGTCGGCATCCGGTCGATCTTCAACCCCGACCACAAGTTCGACCCCAAAACGCTGCCCGAGTCGCTCCGGGAGCTGTACGCGAGCACGAAGCAGCGAATGGACGAGGCCCCGGTCTATGTGCCGCGGACTTGGATGCTCCAGAACCAGCACGATCAACGCCCCGCCGATGGCGTGCCCGACGAGGACGACCGCTTCCTGGGCGCCGCGGACATCATCCGGGGCTGGCAGTATGTCGAGATCCCGCTGGAGCTCTACGAGGCGGTCCGCGAGCTCTACCCCGAGAGCCGCCCGCCCTTCCGCTCGCGCCCGTTCGATGTGCAGCTGATCGGCGGCATGGTGCTGGCGGGGGGCAAGATCGCCGAGATGAAGACCGGCGAGGGCAAGACGATCGTCGGCCCGCTGGCCGCCTACCTGGCGGCGTGCGTGCGGATGAAGGTGCATGTCGTCACGGTGAACGACTACCTCGTGCAGCGCGACCGCGACTGGACCTTCCCCTTCTTCCACGGGCTCGGTCTGACGGTCGGGGCGATCCACCCCCAGCATGTCCAGCCCGAGGACATCAAGCGGCACATGTACCGCTGCGATGTCGTCTACGGGACAACCGCCGAGTTCGGCTTCGACTTCCTCCGCGACAACATGAAGCGTCTGGCCGACCAGCAGGTGCAGCGCCGGCGCGACTTTGCGATCGTCGACGAGGTGGACTCGATCCTGATCGACGAGGCCCGCACGCCGCTGATCATCTCGGGCCTTGCTCGCGAGGACAAGCCCCGGTACGACTTCGCCGACCAGCTCGCCCGCCACCTTGTCGAGAAGCAGAAGCCGTGGGCCGCGGCCGACAAGAAGGTCCGCGCCTGCGTCGAGACGATCAAGGGCCTGGAGGGCGACATCCGCCAGGCCAAGGACAAGGGCAAGGTGCCCGAGCTCCAGGCGAGGCTGAAGGACGAGAAAGCGAAGCTGATCGAGCTCGAGCGTGACCGCGACCAGTACACCCAGTACTACGAGGTCCACGACGATCGCAAGAACGCCTACCTCACCCACGAGGGCACCGCCGAGGCGCAGCGCAAGGCGGGCCTCGGCTCGTTCTATGTTGACGAGAACACCGACATCCCCCACCTGCTCCAGCAGGCTGTGCGGGCGCACACGGTGTATGAGCTCGACCGCGACTATGTCGTGATGAACCTGCCCGATCAGTTCTCCGGCAGGCCGAGCCCGAGCATCGTGATCGTCGACACCAATACGGGCCGCCCGATGGTCGGGCGCCAGTGGTCCGACGGGCTGCACCAGGCGATCGAGTCGAAGGAGGGCGTCCCCATCAAGGAGGAGACGCAGACCATCGCCTCGATCACCATCCAGAACTTCTTCAAGATGTACCGCAAGCTCGCGGGCATGACGGGCACCGCCGACACCGAGGCCCAGGAGTTCCACGACATCTA
>SLFH01000231.1 GCA_007124345.1 Phycisphaerales bacterium
AAACTTAAAATGCCCGTCCCACAACCTGTATCCAAAACATTTAAATCGGAATCCTTGAACTCCTCTAATGTTTTGATCACATAATCACAAAGCCCTCTCTTAAAACCCGTAACCGTAAGAGTGGTGTTCCAAACAGGTGCGAGGCGTGAATATAATTCTTCCATAAAATATTTAATTAAACTCCAAAAACTCTGCGAGCGTTATTGACCAATGCTTCAAAAACCTCTTCATCCGGCTCCGTCCTTATCTCGGCAATTCTTTTAGCGACCTCCTTTACGTAGATCGGTTGGTTCTCTTCTCCCCTTATCGACGCCGGCGCCACGTAGGGGGCGTCGGTCTCTGACATTATCATATCAAGAGGAGGAAAACATAATACTTCATCATAACTATCCGTAAAAGTAACAACCCCCGTAAAAGATAACGTAAAGCCCAAAGAAAGAAGTTCCCGAGCGTTATCGATCGTTCCGGAGAAAAAATGAGCATTGCCTCCGAAAAGAGACCGGTTTTTCAGCATTGATATGGCGTCACTGTAAGCGCTTCCTCCCGAACCGTCACGAAGATGAAGCATCAGGGGTTTCTTGATCATATTTGCCATCTCTATCTGTCTGTCAAAAACTTCTTTCTGTAAGCGAATGCCGTCTTCATCTTTTGTGTAAAAATAATCCAAACCGCACTCCCCTATTGCCACAACCTTTTCGGAAGAAGAAACAGAGATTATCTTTTCGACATCCATTTCTTTTTTCAAAACATTATTGGGATGATGTCCCGCAGTCGCATAAACTCCTTCTTTATAATTTTCCGCGATCAAAACAGCCTTGAGCGAAGTCTCGCTGTCGGTTCCGGCGTTTATCATCCAAACCCCTTCTTCGAGGGACCTCTCAACAACCTCATGCTCCCTTTCTTTAAAGGGTTTTAGATTGACATGAGTATGGACATCAAAGAATTTCGGTTTCATTGTTTATTCTTTATCTTCCAAAGACCGGATTTACTTAAAAACACCTTCTTTAAAAGAGTTTCAGAGTTTTGTTTTTATTAAAAACTAACTTTTTTTGCGCTTTCTCATCTTGGAAAGCTCTTCCGTTAAAGAGTTTGAGTTACCGACACTTCCTCCGGCCGGCTTGAACTTATTTTGAACGTCATCCAAAAACTCCAAAAAGACGGCCGCAATGGGTACTGATAATATTATTCCCAAAAATCCACCCAGATAATAGCCGGCGATCAGGGCGATTATAACAATAATGGGAGAAAGACCTACAACCTTTCTTATAACAAGCGGATATATAAGTTGGCTCTCAAACTGTTGGATAATAATATAAACACCCGTTACCACAAGACCGATACCGAGTCCCGGTCCCATAAAATTTCCCCCCTCCATCATAGCTATGGCAATGGCGGGGATTGCTGCAAGTATCGGACCGAAAACAGGTATCAACTCGAACATTCCGGCCAAAACCGCCAAGAGAAGAGCATGAGGTATTCCCAAAAGTGTCAAACAAAGATACACAAGAACGGCAACCATAACGGCAAGTATCAGCTGTCCTTGCATCCAATATCCGATCTTTATCTCCGCACGCCTCCACAGGTCAAGAACATAAGGCGTATTCTTATCCGGAGTTACGAGTCTTAAAAATTTAGCCACTCCATTCTCTTGAACGGAAAGATAAAAAGATAAAACCACGATCAGAATAAAATTCATGACACCCCCGAACAAAACAAATAAAGTATTAACAAAACCTTGCCCCAAACCAACAAGAATGTCTCTTGTTTCTTCCACCACATTTGAAACGGAAAAACCTCCGGTAAGATCGGCAAACAAAGGCGCTCCTTCAAAAGAGGTCTCTTCCTCAACCAAAGGCGTCCACCCCTCAAGGGTCTCAAAATAATTCGGCAAACTCCTGACAAAAGAAAGAGTTTCTTGAAACAAAGGTATCAGAAGGAAATAAAAGACAAAGGCAAAAGAAAAAAGCACCCCGGCATAAACGATCAAAACGGCAATAACACGAGGAACCCTTCTCTTTACGAACCATTTGGCGGCGGGAGAAATGGCGGCGGCCAAAAGAACCGAAGCCAAGATAACCAAAAGAAGATCTCTTAAAATATAAGCGACCAAAAACAGAAGGGCTATCAAAAAAGCCCAAACAACGATCATTGGATTTATCGTTATGTGAATGTGTTCTTTTTCTTTAGCACTCATCAAATACTATGATATCACGCACTTCATTAAACATAAAGAAAACTTGTTTAAAAAATTTAAAAAGTTAATTTTCTTTTCAGTGTTTTTGTATCAGGATTCTTTCCTACAACAGCGGCCGACAAACGATTGTCGGTAAAAAGAAAGCGAGCAAGCTTTCTTACATCTTCAGAGGTTACCTTCTTTATCTCTTTTGACAACTCTTGGGGTGTCTTTTGCGATCCCACCAAAACCTCTTGGTCGATGAAAAACTCAGCCACCGAATCAGAACTTTCCAAACCCAAGAACATTCTGCCAATGATATGTTCTTTTGTTTTTTTAAGTTCTTTTTCTTTCACAAGATCTTCCTTCAAGTTACGCATCTCGTCTAAAACCGCATCCATCACTTCACCCAAACGTTTCGGATCTATACCGAACATAACCGTTAACAGACCGCTTTTACGATTAAGATCCGCGACCGATCTTATGTAATAACAAGCTCCCATTTCTTCTCTTAATT
>SLFH01000114.1 GCA_007124345.1 Phycisphaerales bacterium
TCGCGGGCCTGTCACTTGAACATAATACAAGGTACTATGTAAGTGCGCGCGCATATGATTCTGACGGCAACTTCAGTGAAACTAACCTGCTCAGCCGCATTCTTTATGATGCCACGCCACCAAGCGTGCCTGAGCTTGCGCAGCCGTCCAATGATGTCCAGTTTTTCATCCCACCACTATTGCCACCAACACCACCTGTTTATCCTCAGGTCGCAAATGTGCCAGGCTGGGTGGATGGAAAATTTAATTTACCAACAACCCTTAATAACCCGGTAATCAATTTACTCCTGGAAAATGCAAACGATCCTGAATCTGGAATTCTGCATTATGAATATGTAATCAGCACTATATCTGATCCGGCCACGGCATTTCAAAACCATGCGGATGTGGCTATTACAATAAACACTGAGATAAACCTCGAAGGCTCCATTCTTGCACATCCTCCCGGACTTGGTGATCCCATATCGTTTACCGACTCGGTTTACATACATATTCGTGCCAGGAACAGGGCAGGCACACCCAGCGATGCCTTAACAATTTATCCACTCATCGCAGAAGATCCATCGCGGCCAACTCCTCCCATTGTCAATGTGCAATTAATCGGTTTTACTAACCTAATTCGGCTACACATACCATTCCTTGGCATGGATGCTGAATCACAGGTGGTTGGTTACCAGTATTCGGTCGGAACATCTCCCAATTGGACGAATATACGCGGCTGGAACTGGGGCGGCGCAGTTGACTTTCCGCAGAACCAGATACTAAATATTTATTTAACTCCGGGTATTGGTCTAATCTCAGGGGTTGTCCCAGAACCGACAAGCGTACCAATGCATCCCATCCCAGGAACAGGATTCCCTCAAGAAACCGACCTTTACGTAAACGTCAGGGCAGTAAACGGACAAGGGATGTTCTCAACAGTGGTTGTCACCGGACCATTCCGGATTGAACCTCTGGATATAACCTTCCCAAATCAGCCCGATCCGCAAGGCATTCGACCGCCGTGGATGCAGTGATTAAGGATACTAAAGGTAGGAAAATCGAAATTCTGAATTGAAAATTAAACACCATTAACCCCCTGTATTTATGAGATTTATCACATTTATATTATCCAAAATGATTGCCCTGGTCCTGATCAATGGATTGTGGGCAAATGAGGCGGAAATGTTCATCGTACCGCTGGAAAATGAAGTCTATGTGTATCATAACCAGGCAATCCCTTCGGGGTTTGGCTTCCACATTTACCGGCAGGATGGACCAGGACCAGGATCTGAATTTATCCGGCTCACTGATGAGCCGGTTAGGGGCGTGCGAAGGGCCGATGAACTGCGCAGTGTCCTTGAAGAACGCTACGAGCGGGTATTGCGCTTTTTCGGTGAGGAAACGGCAGGAGGACTTTTCATGGCTTTTCGCACAAAACCAATTGAAAGTGCCATCGCCACGGCCATTTATCCGGAAGCCGCACTGGCCATGGGTCGGTTATTCATTGACGAAACAGCACCTGCAAACCGCGAGATCACATACCGGATTGAATTTGTAAACAATTCAAACCGTCCAACGGGACAAACCATTACACGCTCGGCATTTAACAGGCCCGTGGATATCGCAACACCTGTTATCACGAATGCTGAAAACCACGGTCGCCGGGTAACGCTGCGCTGGGAGTTTCCACGAAGTGTTGGTGAACAACCTGACTATGTGATCCAGTTCCTCCTGTTCAGACTCGACGAACGCACCAATGAGCCAATACTGGTCACTGACGACGTCGTAATACGAAACAATGCCGTTGTGGAACACTCTATCTCCTTCGAATCGCCAGTCATCAATACCCTGGAACGTTATGTCATCACGGCGGTTAACTTTGCCGGACTGCAAGGTCCCCCAAGTGAAGTTTTCGAATACAACCTTATTGACAACATCCCCCCCCGCCCTGTTGCTGGTCTGAACGCCCAGGTCAGCCAGGAGTACTGGGTAAACCTGGGCTGGAACGTCAGCCAGGATACCGATGTGATCGGTTACAGGGTTTATCGCAGCACGGACATGGCAGAAGGCTTTGAGCCGTTGCTGGGGGAAGCCATATTGCAACGAACCGAACCCAACTACCAGGATACTACAGTGACCGGCGGAGTCGCATATTTTTATTATGTGACTGCTGTGGATGCTATGGGCAACGAAAGCATACAAGGCGACATCGTGATGGCCCAGGTCGAGGACTGGGTGATACCACCAACCCCGGCCAATCTCTCCGCTGTTTTCAACCCCGAAAATGGCGAGGTAGAGCTAAGCTGGGAAATGGAGGAGTTTACGCCCAACTTCGAATCCTTCATCATCATGCGAAGGCGGGAGGATACGCCAACGCCGGGAGCATATGCCCGGGTAAACATGGATCATTTGCGCGAAACCAGTTACAGCGACCGCGGAGAGGCCGGAACCGGTTTTGTTGAAGGAGCGCTCTATGCTTATGTTCTATATTCATCAAGCCGGGCCAAAAACTACAGCGACACCATCGCCGTTCGCATTGAGATCCCGCTGCTGACACCACCTGAACCGCCTCGCGGGCTTACAGCCATCAACGACAACGGACACAGGGTCAATGTGTCATGGAACGCATCTCCCTCAATAAGTACTGAGCATTACATGCTTTACAGAAAAACCAGCGTCGAGGAATCTTTCAGCCA
>SLFH01000062.1 GCA_007124345.1 Phycisphaerales bacterium
CAAGATCGCCAGCAGAAACGCCGGTCTCGGGCGCCTCGATCTCGGGGCGGACCTGAGGAGACGTTCGCTCGGTGGACCCACGAAGGCTGCCCTCCTCAGACTCCAAGAGAAGTACGGCTTGAGAGCGACAGGAGCGCTCGACGTCGAGACGATCGAGCTGATCGAGTCGATCGTGGCGAGCAGAGCGAGACCGTCGCGCGTCATGCCGAAACCAGGGTTCGACGAGCTCGGGCTGGTCCGGCATCCACTCCGGCTGAACATGCGTCGGCCCAGCGTGCGCAACGCACAGAAGGCCTTGGTTTGGTCCGGTCACGCGTTGGCCGAAAGGGAGTTCAACACCGGGGCGTACGGCGCGACGACGCGGGATGCTGTCAAAGCCTTCCAGCTCGCTTGGCGTTTGTCTCCCACTGGCGAGATCGATTCGGCAACCGCTCGAGCACTGAACGTTGTTGTGTCCCGCGCCAATCCCGGTGCCATCGCTGCCTTCGAGGGTGCATACCGGGTCCGCGGATCGTTGCGTGATGTGGGGTGGAAGGGAAAGGGACGAGCCACTGTTCAAGTGTTCGAGAAGGGCCTCCGCGGGTTGGTTCCGCTCGGTGAACGCACTTCGTTTGCGAACGGTTTCTTCGACATCGGGTACGAGGCTCCCAGGACTCCTGCCGGGAAGGCAAAGAATCGTCTACACATCCTGGTGCGCATCATCCCGCCCGCGGGCCCTCGTATCGAGCGGGTGTATCACAACGTCGGCCGGATCCACTGGGCGAACTTCACCGACGGGGATCAGGCGTACCGGGGCGACTCCAGATTCACCATCCTCGATCGCGGCCTGACGGCGTCCCTGGACCGAGGTGTCACCCTCGAAACGATCGAGGAGAGCGGCGATACCCGCGATGTGACCTACCTCTCGGCGAACACCGGAGCCGTCCCCGATGACGTGATGAAGGTCTCTCTGGCCTACCGGATAGCGAGCAACAACGGGGGCGCCGCACTCACGCCGGAGGTCTTCTACGCCTTTCTGAGCCAGAACTATCCGCCTGAGCTTCCATCCGACCTGCAACCAGACACACCTGCTGAGTGGCGTCCTTGGATGGACGCGGTGACCGAGGACGCGGCCGTCGGCATCGCCTTGCTCGAACGCGACAGCCAGGAGCGGATCCTCGACGATGCGCTCGAAGCCAATCTCGTCTCACGAGAGGTCTTGCTCAACAAGGACGCGATTCTCGCGGAGTTCGATGCGCTGCGGCGGGACTTCGTTCTCGAGAAGCCGATTCTCGACGGTGGAGGGAACCTCAAGGCGCTGTTGGGCCTCGCGAACGTGCCTGTCCAGCTTCACCACCGGATCGCCGATATCTTCGTGACCCACTGGTGCGTTGGGAACGAGTTCTGGCACGAGGTCAGCAGGATCGAGGACCTCGCGGTCGGAGAACTGAAGCAGGTCGCCGACCTCGGTCGCCTCACAGCCAATCAGGTCGAAGCGATCCAGGGATTGCTCGACCGCATCGCAGATGTGAACCAACCCGAGCGGACGCTGCAGGACTTCGCAAAGTGGCGCCTCAACGATTGGGAGTCTTTCGTTCGGGATCAGGGTGATCACGTGCCCAAAGGCACGCCGGGGAACACCGCGGCGGAGCAGCGCAGCGCTTTCGCGACAGAGATGAAGAACAGGTCGGAAGAGCTGTTCCCTGCTGTCGCACTGATGGCTGAGGCGAAGAACTCGCCTTCGCATGGCCTTGAGCACCTGACCAGGCTGACGCAAGTCATCGATGAGCATCCCGAGATCGACCTCGCCCAAGTCAACTTGGACCGCTTCAACGCCGATCCGAGCCCCGCCGCACACCTCTCGGATGCCCAGCTGTCCGAGCTCAAGCTGCTCCAGCGCGTTCACCGCTTGGCCCCCGGCCCGATCACCGCGACGAGGCTCTTGGAGGCGAATCTCCACAGCGCCGTTCAGGTGTACTCGTATGGCCGAGACCGGCTAGCCAAGAAGCTCGGAGTCGATGACCGCGAGGCGAAGGCCATCTGGGAGCGGGCGAAGTACCGCCACGCGAAGGGCCTGGCCTTGCTCGGCGAGTACAGGATGGAGTTTCACCGCGACACGCCGCGAGCGATCCAGTCCTTCGTGTACGACCCGCAAGAACTCGAGGATGCCGCGGGTGACATCCCCAACCTGGACGTGCTCTTCGGGTCGCTCGACTACTGTGACTGCCGTCACTGCCAGTCTGTCTACTCCCCTGCGGCCTACCTCACGGACCTGTTACGCTTTCTCGGCGAGAAGGACGCGGTCGCTGGGAACCGGACCGCCCGAGACGCCCTACTCGATCGTCGCCCCGACATCAAGAACATCAAGCTCAGTTGCGAGAACACCGAGACGCCCGTCCCGTATATCGATCTCGCGTGTGAGATCCTCGAGAACTGGATCGTGTCCGGTAACACGAACGTGTCGTACCAGACGACGCTGCCAGCAGAGCAGCTCCGTGCCGTATCCGAGTACGTGGACCCCGATGCGTACGACCAGTTGCGGAGCGCCGAATACCCCATGGGTGCTCCGCTCAACCTGTGGCAGGAAGAAGCACGCGTCTTTCTGGATCACCTCGGCGTACCGCGCCACGAGTTGATGTGTGCATTTCAGAACCGGTCTGATGCGAGTGTTGCGAAGCACGCCCCCAGCATGCTGAGCATTGCGGGGGAGTACTTCGGGATTCCTCCGCACAGCCTCGAGCTGATCGTGAATCAAGCCGACGGGACCAAGGCCAGGCAAGACGCGCTGTGGGGAATCACCAACAGCGGGGCTCGTTCGCAGCCTGTCGCCACCCTCCTCGCCCGAGCTCAGCTCCATCCCGACGAGGGGTACTACCAGCTTCGCGAACTCCTGCAGTGCCAATTCGTCAATCCTGAAGCCTCGCAGAGCACTCTGACGAACCTCGAAGCGTGCGACGTTGAAGCGCAGGTCGTCGACCATTTGGGTTTCGGAAAGCTCGACCGTATGCACCGGTTCGTCCGACTCTGGCATGCCGTGACGTGGCAGATGTGGGAGCTCGACCGGCTCATTCAGAGTCCCGGCATCGGCAAGGGCAGACTCGATGCGTCATGCCTGGAGAATCTCTACCGCGTCGCGAAGCTCCAGAAGAGGCTGCACCTCAGTGCCGAGGACCTCTCGGTGTTCTACGGTCCGATCTCGACAGAGGCGCGGACATCGGTTCGAGCGTCCGTGGATGCGCCGGTCCCGTCGCACTTCGATCGCCTCTTCCAAAACGTCGCGACCACCCATCCGATCAATCCTGCTCTCGCCTTCGGGGCGCTTGCCGGGCGCATTGCGGATCAGCGCGCGACGGTGCAGGCAGCGCTCTTCGTGACGGACAGAGACCTCGACGATCTGCTCTCGCTCTCCCTCATTGATGGCGAGCTCACCCTCGACAACCTGAGCATCCTCTTCCGCCACGCGACGCTGGCCCGGGCCATGCGTCTCTCGATTGACGACTTGTGTCGGCTCCTATTCATCACTGGAACCGATGATCCGTTCTCGACTCCGGGGGTGACGCTTCGCCTCCTCGAACTCCACGAAGACATCCAGGGTTTCGGTGCATCGCTCCGTTCTCTCGAGTACGCCCTGTCCGGAGATACCGAGTCACCGTTGGGGGTGCGTGAGGAGACACTGAAGCAATGGGCCCAAGGCCTTCGAACCAACCTCGCCACAGTTCGGCAATCCGACTCAGCGAGCGACGAAGAGCAGGGTTCTCGGGCACGTGTTCAGCCCGCTCTGCAAGCGTTGCGCGAGATCGAAGTCATCCCTGCAGCCTCGGACATCGCGAGGATGCTGGACTTGGTCGAGGGGAGTTGGGCGGACTCAGAGCCTCAGCGCCTGGCCTTCATCGCGGAGCACTTCGGTCCATTCGTGCGCGACCTCGCCGCCGCACAGGCACTTCTGACGAGTGAACCCGGGTTGGACGACGACGGCAAGACGGCACGATTCGGAGCCGTGATCGCCGAACTCAGGTCCTTCCGCGTGCTGAACTCGGTACGCGACCATGTCGCCTCCATCACCGGCCTCGAGGCAGAGAAAGCCGCCGTGATCATCGGCAAGGTTGCCGTTCCGAACTCAGCAGCGAAGATAGGCGACGTCCTCCGCGATCCCAGCCTGACCGACACGGGTTCCGATGGGTCGTTCGTCAACTCGCTGGATCCAACCGGGATGCCCGACCTCTACGCTTCGTATCGAATGTTGCATCGAATCTCTGCGCTTCTCGAGGGCGTCGAGGTCGAGACCGAGGACCTGTCTTGGTTCATCGACAACCACGCTACGGCGGGGACCCTGGATTTCGATAGGCTTCCGAACGTTGGGGGCGCTGTATTGCCCTTTCACGAGTGGCGAGACCTGCGCCGACACCTCGCGTTCATCAAGCGCTTTCCAGAGCCCGAAGAGACCAGCTTCAGACAGATCCTCTCCATGATTGCGACAGGCACGGCGCTATCGGAGGTGTGGGACGCCCTCTCCATCCTCACCGAGTGGGACCGAACGGACCTGGCCACATTGCACGCAGAACTGGGAATCGCCAACCCGAGCGTGGCCAGCGACTACCTACGTGCCGAAACGTATGCGCGCCTCCGGCGTTGCTTCGAACAGATGCGCAGGACTGGCGTGAACGCGTCGACGGCGGTCCGGTGGGCGAAACGCGACGTCCATGCCGATGAGGGGCTGGTCGCGAGAGAGACGCGCGAGGCGGCAAAGTCCAAGTACGACGATGTGCGCTGGCTCGAGGTCGCGCCGGACTTGCACGACACGATCCGGGAGAAGAAGCGAGTTGGGTTGGTGGCCTACACGGTAGAGGCCTCCCAGCGCAACGAACCTATGACGGTCGACGATGGCAACGGCAATCACGTTCCGAACCCTCTCGTGTGGCGCAAGCCTGACGACATCCATCGATACCTCTTGATCGACGGGTTGATGACCGCCTGTCAGCCGACGTCACGCATCAAGCTTGCGATCAGCGCGGTACAGCTGTTCATCCAACGGTGCATCGACGGTCTCGAGGAGCGTTACGTGCGGCCTGCAGATCACGGTGGAGTGGCCCGGGCGAACAGCTGGAAGCAGTGGCACTGGCTCAAGAGCTACCGGATCTGGGAGGCGAACCGAAAGGTCTTCCTCTACCCCGAGAACTGGATCGAGCCGGAGCTCCGCGACGACAAGACTCCGTTCTTCAAGGATCTCGAGAACGAACTGCTTGGCGGTGAAATCACGGAGGAGACGGTCGAAGCGGCCTTCCGAAGCTACCTGCAGAAGGTGGACGATGTCGCTCACCTAGAGATCTGCGGGCTGTACCACGAGGCAACTGCAGAGACGAATCGGATGCATGTGGTCGGGCACACGAGGGGAGTGCCGGCCAGTTACTTCCATCGTCATGTGTGTCTCCACAGCTCGACGTGGTCGCCCTGGCAGAAGATCGATGTCGAGATCGAGGGAAATCACGTAACGCCGGTTGTCTACAACCGTAGACTTCACCTGTTCTGGCTGACCTTCGAAGAGAAGCCTCTCAAGACCAAGAGGATCCCCAAGTCGCAAGTGTCCAGTAGTACCCAGGAGGCACCCGAGGCACCGGTCATGCTTCAAGTGCGGCTCGGATGGACGTCCAAGACGCACGAAGGGTGGTCGGCGAAGCGGATTGCCAGGCAGAAGCTCATCAATCCCTGGAAGCGCCCGGAGCACTCGTACAATCTGAGGCCCCGCTACAAACGTGTCGACAACTCCCTGTGGCTGGACGTCTTCGTTTCGACATCCAAAGCCTTCAACGACGCTACCTTCTACGACCAGCACAAGGGCCATCGGGTCCGGCTGACGGACGTACCCTTCCATGAGACGTTCCGACCGTGGCATGCCGCCTCGTTCGTATTCGACGGCGATCTCGTCGACATGCGGCTGCGCGGACTCGCCGGCACGTATTTCCTTCCGGACAAATCGCGCGAGTCCTACACCAACTCCTTCGAGTACGTCCGACAGAATTTCGAAGAAGAGAGTGGCGGCCGGATCAATCGGCTTCGCCCCCACCAACCTTCGCTCGCTCTTCCCTCTGGAATGCACTTCGAGTATCGGTACCTCACCAACAACCGATTCCATGCCAAGAACGACAGGCGCTTGGAGGTCCTCGACAACGACGTTTCGCGCAGCGTCCTGAGGCGCGCCCCGACACCGTTCCGCGTCGTCGAGACACAACAAGAAACGCAGTTGGGACGTGCCGCCAGGCTCTTCGTGTACCAGGATCGCAATCGCGCGTTCCTGGTCCGACCGGAATATCGGCAGCTCCTGGCCGATTGCCGTACCCGTGTGCAGCGACGAGCATTCGAGTTCAACCCCTTGTATCACCCCTACGCCGGACTCTTCATCCGGGAGCTCAACCGTGGCGGCGTCGACGGCTTGTTGCGCCGAGATCTGCAGACCAGTCCCGCATCCTTCCCTCCAAGGAACACGTTCGACTTCGCCCACTACGAGCCAGCGGACCTCACCAAGGCGACGGCGTCAGGAACGAAGGACGTGGTCGACTTCGATCTCTCCGGGGCATATGGCGTCTACAACTGGGAGATCTTCTTCCACGCGCCGCTCATGATCGCCTCGATGCTGAACCGGAACCAGAAGTTCGCTGGAGCCATGAAGTGGTTCCACTACATCTTCGACCCAACCAGCACCGAGGCGGATCCGGTTCCGCAGCGGTACTGGATCACGAAGCCGTTCTACGAGAACAACGGGGCCGATTACAAGCGCCAACGTGTTCGGAGTATCCTCGAGCAAGTCGGAGCATTCGATGACGCCGTAACGGCATGGAAGGACGACCCTTTCAAACCGCATCTGGTAGCACGCTACCGCCCAGTAGCTTACCAACGCGCAGTGGTCATGAAGTACATCGACAACCTGATCGATTGGGGCGACCAGCTCTTCCGGCGCGACTCGATCGAGTCGATCAACGAAGCGACGCTGCGATACCTGCTGGCCAAGGAGCTTCTTGGAGATCGACCCACACGGGTGCCGAGTCTGCAGCGTTCGTCGTTCTCGTTTGCGGAACTGGACGCCAACGAGCTCGACATCTTCGCCAACACGCAGGTCGCCGTTGTGGCAGACCATCTGGCGCAACCACCGGTGCAGGTTCCGCCAGCACGAGAGGAGGAAAGTGAGCCCCTACCGATTCTCTCGACGCTCTACTTCTGCATCCCGTGCAACGACAGGCTGGACGCGTATTGGGACCGTGTAGCGGACCGGCTGTTCAAGATCCGCAACTGCATGAACATAGAAGGGGTCGGTCGCCAGCTACCCCTGTTCGAACCGCCCATCGACCCGGCCTTGCTCGTCAAGGCGGCAGCCGCTGGCGTGGATCTCACGTCCGTACTTGACGACCTGAGTGCGCCTCTTCCGCCCTACCGGTTCGAGGTCATGGTGCAGCAGGCGCGGCGGCTCGTCGGAGAGGTCCGAAGCCTCGGCGGTCTGCTCCTCTCGGCGCTCGAGAAGAAGGATGCGGACGAGCTGGCGGTCCTTCGTGCCGACCACCAGGAAGACCTCCTCAAGGCAACGAGAACCGTTCGTCAATTCCAAATTCGTGAAGCCACACAACAGGCCCAAGGGCTCAACGAGAACCGAAGCCTGGTCGAACAACGGCACGAGTTCTATGCGAGCCGCGAGTACATGAATCCCTGGGAGATCACGGCAACCGCGCTCGAAGCATCTTCGCTCGTATCGCATGGAGTCGCAACCAATCTCGATTTCCTCTCTGGCAGCGTCGCCGTCGTACCCAACTTCACGGTCGGCGCGGCGGGGGTGGGGGGTACCGCAGTTGCGACGATCGAGCAAGGCGGACAGGGAATGTCCAAGGCATCCGAACGAGCCGCCAGCGCGCTCTACCAGATCGCGGCGATCCTATCGAAAGCGGGGGGCATGGCCGCCACTCAGGGCGGGTACCGCCGTCGCATGGACGACTGGAGTTTTCAGGCCCAGCAAGCTCGGCAAGAGCTGCAGGCGGTCGATCGGCAGATTGCTGCGGCCGAGATCCGAGTCGCAATAGCTGAAAGGGAACTGGCGAACCTCGATCTCCAGATCGAGCAGGCTTCCATGGAGCACGAGTACCTCCGAACGAAGTACACGAACCAGCAGCTGTACGGCTGGATGCTCGGTCAGTTGTCGTCTCTGTACTTCCAGTCCTATCAGCTTGCCTTCGACGCTGCCAAGCGCGCAGAACGCTGCTACCAATACGAACTCGAACAACCACGTTCGTCGTTCGTCACGTTCGGCTATTGGGATGGTTTGCGCAAAGGCTTGCTCGCAGGGGAACGTCTCTCCCAGAGCCTCGACCGCCTCGAGGCAGCCTACCGCGACCGAAACCGACGAGAGTACGAGATCACGAAGCGCATCTCGTTGGCTGAGGTAGCTCCGTTGAGCCTCTTGAAACTCAAGTACACCGGCGAGTGTACGCTCAATCTAGAAGAATCGTTCTTCGATTTGGACTACCCAGGCCATTACATGAGGCGAGTCAAGAGCGCCGCCGTGACCGTGCCGGCAGTAGTGGGGCCATACACGAGCTTGAATTGTACGGTCACCATCGAGGCGAGTGAAATCCGCGTGGACAACACGGTCCCCGGTGGACGATACGAGCGTGCCACCCAAGGTACAGACTCGCGCTTCCGCGACCAGGTCGTTGCGGTCCGATCAATGGTAACCAGCCACGGTCAAGGCGATACAGGCGTGTTCGAACTCCGCCTAGCTGACGAGCGATACCTGCCGTTCGAATGCGCAGGAGCAATCGGCCGCTGGAGGATTCGATTGCCGCAGAATGACAACCAGTTCGACGTCGGCACCATCACAGACTTCATCCTCACCCTCCAGTACACCGCGAGGGAGGGAGGGCAGGTCCTGAGAAGCGCAGCCGAAAAGCACCGCGACGATGTCGCTCCCAAGTCCGGCGAGACGATGCTGAGCCTCCGACACCACTTTCCGACCGAATGGCACAGGTTCCTGCACCCTGCGAAACCGGGGGATGACCAGGTTCTCCGTCTGAAGCTTCGGCGTGAGCACTTTCCGTTCTTCGTCCGTGGACGACAGCCGCGGGTGGCTTCGATCCAATTGGCAGCCGAGTCGACTCACGCGGGGGACTACGACATGCAGGTCACACTACCGGGCCACGAGGCTCGCGACTCGACGATGAAGAGATCTGCAGAGGACCCCGCAGAGTTTGGTGATTTGCATGTTCCTGCAGAGGACATTGGGTTCCACGAAGCACCACCGGTCGCGTATGGAGAGTGGAGTCTGAAGCTCAAGCGGCACGCCGCAGCGGACTTCGCTTCGCTCGCAGGCGACGAGATCGAGGACGTGTTTCTCCTGATTGCCTTCCAACTCTCGTGAGGGGGTTGGCACAGGCCACCTTCAACGTGCCATCACACTGGCATCGTCCCCGCTGAGCTCAGGCCGCGGGTGCCCGGGCTGGTGACCGACCCCATTGGCGCACCGGTCCACAGTTCGTCAATGGACACGCCGCAGCGCCTCGGACCCATCCGTGAGGGGCTCGAGACGGCCCTCGCCGCCCGCAGCGAGCACCAGGCGCGTGACCTTCGGCTGGCGTTGAACAGCTTGTAGTGCCATCGAGGCAGCGTGAACGCCGTCGGGTACGGCAATCCCGTCCCGTTGGTTCGGTTGGGTGTTGGTAACTACAGGTTCTGGGGTGTCGGCACGTCCGGGTAGCGCGCCGGCGGCTTCACGCGGAGCGCGTCCAGGACGCGCTTCTGCTCACTCGTCACGGCGTTCGTCTCGCTCACGATCCCGTGCTTCGTGGCGTGCTGCGCCACCATCAATGGTCGGAAGAGTTTCTTGAGCTGATGCCAGGTCGCTCCGCTGTCGTTCTCGATCACGCGGATCAGCAACAACGCCAACCAGCACAAGAGGACGTGCGCGCGGATGCGATCCTCGCGCCTGTGATGCACCGGCCGGATATCGACAGTGTGCTTCAAGTCTCGGTTCACGCGCTCGATCTCGTGAAGCTGCTTGTACCCCAGCGCGATGTCCTCCGTGGAGAGGTGCGGATCGCTGGTCGAGACGAGGAACTTGCCGTCGAGCTTCGCTTCGGTGGCGATCTTGCCGCGGTTGATGGCGTGCTTCCCGGTCTTCGTCTGGCGCACGTAGCGCCCGTAGGTGGAGTGCGCCCTGAGCGCGCAGGCGGCCTTCGTGTGCGCCTTGCCCTTCAGGTCCCCGAGTTCGGCGAGGCGCCGTTCGGTCTCGGCGACGATGTCGTCGCGTCGCTCCTTGTCGAAGCGTTCCTGCTCGGGGTTGTGCACGATCACGAAGCGCCGCTGCGTGACGCTGCCCTCGTTGATGC
>SLFH01000235.1 GCA_007124345.1 Phycisphaerales bacterium
GTCGAGCAGGCTGGGGTCGGCCGGCGCGATGGTTGTCAGGCGGGTCGCCCCGGCCTCGACGGGGTCGCCGGCGCGGAGGGAAGTGCGCTGCACGCGCCCGGCCAACGGCGAGGAGACGATGTAACGGTCGCGGATGCGCGTGCGCCCATCGTCGTCGACAGTCACAACCATCTGCCCCTCGCGGACCAGGGCCGCGTCAACGATGACGGGGGCGGGGATGAAGGCGTACACGAGCCCGGCGACTGCCGCGACGCCGACGGACGCTGCCAGGATGCTGGAGATCGTGATTTTCACGGATTCATGCCTGCGACTTAAGGACTGCGATCAGGTCGAGGCGGTCGAGCCGCCGACGGACAATAAGGCCGGAGAGCGCCGCCGCGACGATGGTAACGGTGACGGCGTAGGCGTAGGTCTGGCGCCCGATGAAGACCGGAAAGCGTTGGTGCTCGGTCTGGAGAGCCTCCATGGCGAAGGCGCCGAGCTCGCGCCCGATCACGAGGCCGACCGGAATGGCGATAAGGGTGAGCAGGCCGAGCTCGCCCAGAAGGATGCGTGAGATCTCGGCGCGTGTGAACCCGATCACGCGGAGGGTGGCGAGCTCTCGTCCCCGTTCGGAGAGAGAGATGCGTGCGCTGTTGTAGATCACGCCGAAGGCGATGATCGTTGCGAAGGAGATCGTAAAGGCTCGGAGGAGCAGCAGGCTCTCGGCGATGGTCTCCTCGAAGCTGTCGATCGCCGCGGCCTTGATGGTGACGCCGGCGACGCCCGGTGTCAGGCGGAGCTCGGAGAAGAGGGCGTCGGCGCCGTCGGGATCGACCTTGAGAAACGCGCCGGAGATCGCGTCCTGCTCGCGCATGAGGCGGTGCAGCGCGTTGATATTCATGTAGACCGACTGTCCCGAGTAGTCGGCGATAACGGAGGCGATGGGGACGGACCGGACCGGGCGCCGGCCCTCCATGACTTCGATCTGCACGATCTGGCCCGGGCGGGCGCCGAGGATCTCGGCGAGGCTCTCGGAGATCAGCAGGCCGTCGGGCGGGAGGGCGACCTCTCTCGCGTCCTCGTCGAGCAGGCGGCGCAGGTCGCGTTGCTCGGGCAGGCCCATGAGCGCGACACGGCGCGAGACCTGGCCGGACCGGACACGGACCGCGACGGCTCTGAACGGCTCGGCGTACAGCACGCCGGGCAAGCGTTCGACCTCTCTCAGCGAACGCCCCGAAGTCGGCTCGACAAACGAGACGGTCATGTCCTGTCGCTGCGTCCAGAAGAACTCGTGCTTGATGAGACGGTCGATGATCTCGGCGTTGAGATTGCCCAGCACCATGATCGCGACGGCCAGCGACATGCCCAGGCAGGTGAGCGAGCTGCGGAGAGGCTGACGTTCGATGTTCCGCAGGACCATCCTCGCAGGCTGCGAGAGCGAACGCTGCAGGCCGAGACGCTCGATGAAGGTGGCGCGGAAGTCCGGGGGCGGCTCGGGGCGCATCGCCTCGGCCGGGGGCAGGCGCACGGCGCGACGGAGGGCCCAGAACGCCCCGGCGCCGGCGGCGAGCAGGCTCAGCAACGCCGCGACCACGACCGCCCCGACATCGAAGACCAAGTCGAGGCGGGGGAAGCGGAAGAAACGGACATACATGTCAACCATCGCGCCACCGAGCCACCACCCGCCGATTGCGCCCAGCAGCACGCCGGCGAAGACGATGAGCCCGACAAAGCCTGCGTAGTGGCCCCCGATCTCCATGTTCGAGTAGCCGAAGGCCTTGAGCGCCGCGATCTGCTCGCGCTGCGACCGGATCATGCGCGAGATGACCATGTTGAAGAGGAAGGCTGTGACGGCCAGGAAGATCGCGGGGATGAGCAGGCTCATGCCGCGGAGCTGATCGATCTCGCTTTCGAGGACCTGGTGGGAGATCTGCTCGTCGCGTCCGTAGGCGCCAAGCCCGCCGTAGGGCGCCAGCAGCTCGTCGAGGCGTGCGATGACCTCGGCCTTGACGGCGCCGGGCATGAGGCCGAGCGAGACATCGTTGAACGCGCCGTCGAGGTCGTAGGCCGGGCCGAGCTCTCGCCTGCTCATCCAGAAGACACCGAAGCGGAGCGGGTCGGGCAGCATCTCGCCCGGGCGGATCTCGTAAACATACTCGGGCGAGAGGGCGATCCCGACGATGGTCAGCTCGCGCAGGCGTTGGTTGATGACGGCCCTGACGCTGTCGCCAGGGCGGAGCCCGTGGGCTTCGGCGAACGCCTCGCTGACGAGCGCCTCGCCGGGGCGGTCGGGCTCTATCCAGCGTCCGCGACGGAGGTACGGCGCGTTAAGGGCGGGCTCGCCCCGCTCGGGCAGGGAGACGAGGCGTCCCACGGCGGGCTCCGGGCGGGTGTCGATGAGCAGGTTGACATCCGCGACGACGCGCGTCTCGACCCGGGCGACGCCGGGGATCGACACGATCCGCTCGCGGAGCGGCTCAGGCGCTCGCTTGAGATGGGCGAACACATCGGCGAAGCGCTGGTCGCGGTAGTAGCTCTCCATCGAGCGTTCGACGGAGACGAGCGTCGTCATCGACATGATGTACATGGCGACGCCGCAGGCGAGCACGACGCTGATGGCCAGGGCCTGGGCCCACGAGCCCCGGAGGTCTCTGATGAGTTTTCTGTCCAGGGCCCTCACCACCGGAGCTCGCTGGCGGGGATCTTTCGGTCGTTGCGCCGGACCTCGGCGATGCGTCCGTCGTAGATCGACACGACGCGGTCGGCCATCTCGGCGATGGTGACATTGTGCGTGATGACGGCGGTCGTCGCGCCGATCTCGCGGTTGACGCGGTCGAGCGCTTCGAGCACGACGATCCCGGTCTTGACATCGAGCGCGCCCGTCGGCTCGTCGCAGAGGAGCACCCGCGGACGCTTGGCGATGGCGCGGGCGATCGCGACGCGCTGCTGCTCGCCCCCAGAGAGCTGCGAGGGGAAATGGTCCATCCGGTCCGGAAGCCCGGCGATCTCGAGCGCTTCCTCGGGCGTCATCGGGTCGCGGGCGATCTCGGTCACCAGCGCGACATTCTCACGGGCGGTCAGGCTCGGGATGAGGTTGTAGAACTGGAACACGAAGCCGACATGGTCGCGCCGATAGCGGGTCAATGCGGCGTCGCCGGCGCCCGAGAGGTCCTGGTCCATGTAGCGGACGCTTCCGGCGGTCGGGACATCGAGCCCGCCGAGGATGTTCAGCAGGGTGGACTTGCCGCTGCCCGAGGGGCCGAGCAGCACGACGAACTCGCCGCTGTACAGGTCGAGGTCGACGCCCCGGAGGGCGTGGACTTCGACAGCGCCCATTGTGTAGACCTTGGTGACGCCCCGCGTGCTGAAGACAGCCTCGCCCCCGCGCAGCCCGTCCGCTTGTGCCGGGTCGGCTGTTTCCGACGGTCGGTGGTTGCTTCGCCCTCCCATAGCCGTCAAGCGTATCCGCCGGAGGGGCGGGGCCGCCGAGCGGGTCTACCTCCTCCAGTGCTCGCGGGCGAACTGGTTGCGGTAGAGGCTGAAGTAGCGCCCGCGTTTGGCCATGAGCTCGTCGTGGGTGCCGCGTTCGGTGATGACGCCTTCGTTGATGACGAGGATGGTGTCGGCCGAGCGGATGGTGCTCAGGCGGTGGGCGATGACGAAGGCGATGCGGCCCTGCAGCAGCGTCTCGATCGCGTCCTGCACGAGGCGCTCGGTCTCGGTGTCGACCGAGCTGGTCGCCTCGTCCATGATGACGATCTGCGGGTCGGCGAGCAGGGCGCGAGAGAGGGAGACGAGCTGGCGCTGGCCGGTCGAGAGGCGCTGGCCGCCCTCGCCGACCTCGAACGACAGCCCGCCTTCGAGGCGCTCGATGAAGCCCCAGGCGTTGGCGGCCTTCGCGGCTTCGATCAGCTCCTCATCGGTCGCGTCCAGGCGCCCGTAGCGGATGTTGTCCCCCACCGTTCCCGAGAACAGGTGCGGGGTCTGCTGCACGACGCCGAGGCTGGACTGCAGCCAGCGGAGGCTCCGCTTGCGGTAGTCGACGCCGTCGATGAGGATCTCGCCCCGGGTGGGCTCATAAAAGCGTGCGGCGAGCGAGACGATGGTGCTCTTGCCCCCGCCGGTCTGGCCGACGAGCGCGACGGTCTGCCCCGCGTCGACCGTGAGGCTGAAGTCTTTGAGCACCGGCTCGCCCGGCTTGTACTCGAACCAGACGCGCCGGAACTCGACGCGGTCGATCTTCGCGGGCAGGCCGTCCTCGGCGAGGGACGGATCTTCGGCGCTCGACGCGTGCGCGCCGATCGCGCTCTGCACTTCCGGCGCGTCGGATATCTCCGGCTCGGTGTCGAGGAGGGACTGGATGCGTTCGGCCGCGGCCTGGCCGCTCTGGAGGTCGGTGAACCTCGCCGCGAGGTCCTGGATCGGCATGGCGAAAAGGCCGGTGAACTGCATGAAGGCGATGAGCTCGCCGACCGATAGCGCCCCGCCCCCGGGCTTTGCGACCTCGACGCCCCCCTTCCAGAGCGCAAGGCCGGCGCCGACGGAGCCGAGCACGATGACGGCGGGCAGGTAGATCGCCGACTGCAGCCTGTTGCGCATCGAGCACTCGTGCATCGTGTCAGAGAGCTTCTGGAACTCGCCGAGGTTGGCCTCCTCTCGCACGAGGCTCTTGGTGGTCTTGACGCCCATCAGCTCTTCGGAGTACGAAGCTGTGATCTGCGAGTTGGTGCGCCGGATCTGGCGCGAGCTGGAGAGCAGACGCTGCTGGAAGTACGCCGTGACGAGCACCAGCGGCGGCACGATCAAGAGGACCGTCAGCCCCAGGGGCCAGTGGAGCATCAGCATCGCGATCGAGATGCCGACGAGCATGCACGAGCCCCAGACGACATCGAGGCTGAACCACGGGATGATTCGGCTGATCTTGTCGCAGTCGCTGGTGAGGCGCGAGACCAGCCAGCCGACGGGGCGCGTGTCGTAATAGGAGAACGAGAGCTCCTGAAGGCGGTCGAACGAGCCGCGGCGAAGGTCATAGGCGATGCCTGTCGCGATGCGCCCGGCCATGACGATGAACCAGAGCACGCAGGCGCAGAAGACCGCGATGCAGAATGCGTAAACAAACGCGAGGTTGACCAGCAACGAACGGTCGTCGCCGGCGATGGCGCCGTCGACGAGGCGCGCGGTGAGGATTGGGATCGAGATCTCGACCGCCGCGATGATCAGGCCGCTGAGCCCCATGCCGGCGATCAGCCAGCGGTAGGGCAGGGTGTGGCGCACAATGCGCATCCAGAGCTTCGGGTCGAAGCGTCCGGAGTAGTAGTCGTCGTGGAGTGCGTGCTCAGCCATGGGCGGAGACCTCGTCTGAATCCGGGGTACGGTCGGGGTCGGGCGTGTAGGTGTCTGTGTGCGTCCGGTCCTGCGCGTTGTCGCCGGCGGTCTGGAGCTTCCAGAGCCTGCGGTACAGGCCGGGCTCATCCACCAGCGAGCGGTGGTCGCCCGTCTGCACGACGCGTCCCTTGTCGAGCACGACGATCGTGTCGGCGTGCATGACGGTGGAGATACGGTGGGCGATCACGATGCTGGTCCGCTCGTGACGGCGCTGGCGGAGCGCGTCGATGATCGCCGACTCGGTGTCCATGTCCACGGCGCTCAGGGCGTCGTCGAGAACGAGCACCGGCGGGTCCTGCAGGAGGGCGCGGGCGATGGCGACGCGCTGGCGCTGCCCGCCCGAAAGCGTCACGCCCCGCTCGCCGACGACCGTGTCGTACCCACGCTCGAAGCGTTCGATCGACTCGTGGACCGCCGCGAGCCCTGTCGCTTCGGTCACCACGGAATCGGGCGCGTCCGGCCTCGCGATGCGCAGGTTGTCGCGGATGGTCTTGGAGTACAGGAACGGCTCCTGCATCACCACGGCGATCCTCCGACGCAGCTCGCGCCGGTCGTAGCTCTCGATCGGGCGCCCATCGATGAGGATCTCGCCCTCGCTGGCGTCGTAGAAGCGAAGCAAGAGGTTGATGATCGTCGACTTGCCCGATCCCGACGGGCCCATCAGCGCCAGGGTCTGCCCGGGCTCGACCTTGAAGGAGACATCTTCGAGCACGCGCTGCGTGCCGTGCACGCAGCCGACGCCCCTGAACTCGATCTCGCCCCGGATCGGGGTTCCCGCGGCGATCGCCGGTTTGTCGGACGCGTCTTCCTCGATCACATCGAGGATCTCTTCGAGGCGCCCGAGCGCAACCATCGCCTTGCCGAGCTCTGTCAGCACGCGCCCCATCATGCGGACGGGGAAGATGAACATCGTGACGACCGAGAGGAAGAAGTAGAAAGCGCCGACGCCGAGCGAACCCTCGGCCAGCCAGTAGATCCCAAAGCCGATCACCAGCCCCTTCTGCGTCAGGCAGAGGAGGTCGGAGGTCGACCAGTAGCGGCCCATGAGCACGTACAGGCGGTTGTCGAGGTCGCGGTGCTCGGTGTTGACCTTGTCGAACCGCTCGCGCTCGAAGTCCTGGCGAGCAAAGGCCCGCACGACGCGGATGCCCGAGAGGTTCTCCTGAATCGAAGCGGTCAGGCGGCCCTCCGCCTCGTCCTTCTCCTTGAAGGCGTTCCTGATTCGGAAGAAGTAATACGCCGAGAAGAACGCGATCACCGGGACCAGCACCAGCGAGACGATCGCCATGCGCCAGTCGATCATTACCATCAGCGGGATCGGCAGCAGCAGCATGAACGCGCACCTTCCGATCTCGATGACATGGCTGGAGAGGAACAGGCGCAGCGTCTCGACATCGGAGGTGCAGCGCTGCACGAGGTCGCCGCTCTCGGCGGTGTCGTAGTAGCGCATCGGAAGGCGCTGGAGGTGGTCGTACAACCGGTCGCGCACGCGACGGACGATGCCTTCCGACGCGCCCGCCGCCCAGCGGTCGCGCAGGTAGGTCAGCCCGCCGGCGAGCATCGTGAAGCCGACGATGGCGATCGCCGGGATCCACAGGTTGTTTAGCACCCGTTCCTCGCCGCCCATCAGGTTCAGCAGCCACCCGCCCGGGCCGGCGCCGTCGGTGTCGTGCTCGGGGGCGAGGACGCGATCGATGGTCACCTGGGGCACGAGCGGGACGAGGTACAAGACGCCGGCCGCAAGGACCAGCACCACGAGCGCAGAGGCGTAGCGCAATCGCTGGCCCTGCATGAGCTTCCAGATCGGTTTCAGCGCGTGCATGGTGGGAGCACTCGTCGATGACGCCCCGCCCCGGGGCCGGGGCGGTCGCTGGGGTTCGTTCTGATCCGCCGCGCAGCCGTGATCGTTGGGGGTTCAGGGGTTCGGGGATGGTGCTGCGCGGAACGCCGCGGGTCGCTGGCCGGCGCAGAAGTCCGCGCCGGCCGGAACCGGTGTTCAAGGTGTCATTTGGGAAGGCGACCGGGCGGGAGGCAGCAAAAACAACAACCCGCCCGATTTGAGCTCAGGCGGGGGCAGCAGTGCACGGTCTGTGCGCCGATGCTCTTACCCGCCGGTGCTCACGGCAAAGTCGGTGGTGTGGGGGTATGCGAGCATCATGGTCCTCTCCTCGTTGCTTGCGGTCGCGGCAAGATTAGCCCGGATTCTGTCAGGATGCAAGCGGACCTCGCGGGTATTTTGGCGCAGTGATTCTCGGAGCCCATTTGTTAGCATTGTGATCGCAGTTTTCTGAAACCGCTGGCCCCCTCGTATGGCTTCGGTTACCATGTCATGACCGGTGGATCGGCTGTGGGAGCGTCCATTCACAGACGACCGACGATCCACCCCCGGGTTTGCAGCGGCGATGAGCCGCGGCCCCCTTCCGAGCAGCAATCGTTGCTCCATGTTCATCGCTCGGCCCCGTCCGTGCCGTTCACTGAATCGGTGTGTTCGCAGGCCGGGCCCCGCCCACGCGGAGGAACGCCCATGACGACCGACAAGTCGGCCGCCAACGAGCGGTACCGCGCCATCACCCGCAACAACATCTCCAAGCTGCCGAAGTGGGAGACGCTGGACCCCGAACTCCGCGAGGCGGTCGAGGTGGTCTCGGCCGTGCTCCCGTTCCGTACCAACGCGTATGTCGTTGACCGGCTGATCGACTGGGACAAGGTGCCCGACGACCCGATGTTCCAGCTCACCTTCCCGCAGCGCGGGATGCTCAACGAAGACGACTACCGCGCCGTGCGCAAGATGATCCGCGATGGGGCGGACAAGAAAGAGATCGAGCGCGAGGCCAACCGCATCCGCCTGAGCCTCAACCCCCACCCCGCCGGGCAGATGACCCACAATGTGCCGACGATCGCCCGTGAGGACGGGACGGTCGAGCCCGTGCAGGGCGTGCAGCACAAGTACCGCGAGACGCTGCTCTTCTTCCCCAGCCACGGGCAGACCTGCCACGCCTACTGCACCTTCTGCTTCCGCTGGGCGCAGTTCGTCGGCCTCGAAGACCTCCGGTTCGCCAACAAGGAGGCCGACCAGCTCGTCGCCTATCTGAAGCAGCACCCCGAGGTCACCGACGTGCTCTTCACCGGCGGCGACCCGATGATCATGAAGTCCAAGGTGCTGCGCCAGTACATCGAGCCCGTGCTCGCTGTCGAGAGCGTCAGAACCGTCCGGATCGGCACCAAGAGCGTCGCGTACTGGCCCCAGCGCTTCGTCACAGACAACGACGCCGACGACGCCCTGCGCCTGTTCGAAGATGTGACAAACGCCGGCAAGCAGTTGGCGATCATGGGCCACTACAACCACCCCGTAGAGATCTCGACGGGTGTCGCCGAAGAGGCCGTGCGGCGCATCCGCTCCACCGGCGCCAACGTCCGCATGCAGAGCCCGCTGATCCGCCACATCAACGACGACGCGAACGCGTGGGCCGAGCTCTGGTCGCGGGGCGTTCGCCTCGGCGCGATCCCCTACTACATGTTCGTCGAGCGCGACACCGGCGCCCGCAGCTACTTCGAGCTCCCCCTCGCCAAGTGCTGGGAGATCTTCCGCAAGGCCTACCAGCAGGTCTCGGGCATGGGTCGGACGGTCCGCGGGCCGAGCATGTCGTGCTTCCCGGGCAAGTGCCACGTGCTGGGCGTCAGCGAGGTCGGCGGGCAGAAGGCGTTCGTCCTCGAATTCCTCCAGGCCCGCGACCCGGACCTCGTGCGTCGGCCCTTCTTCGCGAAGTTCGACCCGACCGCGACCTGGTACGACCAGCTCCAGCCGCTGACGGCCTCGGACCGCAAGTTCTTCATCAAGCCCGAGCAGGTCCGCCCCACCGTCGAGGTGACCGTCGGACGCGACGCGGACCGGAACGGGCACGCCAACGGCCACGCCAATGGGCATACCAACGGACGCCACGCCGGCGTGCCCGAGGACGCCCTCCGCTCCCAAGACCCGCAGTAAACAGGGCTGCCTCCAGAGAACTGCACGCCCCCGGACCGGCCCGCAGCCGCTCTGGGGGCGTTTTCTGCGCCTTCCGCACGGATCCGGCGATTTGCCCGGTGGGCGGGCGCGACGAATACTCGCCACATGAACCAACCACGCCCCGCAGCCCTCGCGACGCTCGCCCTGGCCCTCCTCGCGGGGCTCGCACCCGCTTCTGACCGCCCGGGGTCGGGGCTCTACCCCGTCCGCAGCGACGCCCGCCCGGTCATGCTCGACGGTTCGGTCGACGAATGGCCCGAGGGCGTCGTCGCGATGGCCGACGAGTCGTTCGTCTACATCCGCTTCCGCGTCGACGGACCGCCACGCGCCATCCAGTCCGCCGACGAGACGCTCACGATCCTGCTCGACCTCGACGGCAACGCCGCGACCGGCCTGCAGTTGCCCGAACCCGCCGCCGCGGCCGAGCTCGGCGCCGACCTCCGCATCCGCTTGAGCCCGCGCGGGCGCGACGGGCTGCGGGGCGGGGTCGAGGTGCATGTCTTCTCCGCCGACGGGCGCGAGACCCGCATCTCCCACGCCGACGCCGGCTTCATCGTCGCCCCGACGCACGCCGCATTACCAAACGAGCGGGGCGAACCCGGCTGGTACGAGGCCCGCATCGCCCGTTCGGCACTGAACCTTCGCGGTCCGACCGCGCGGGCCGAGCGAGCCGCCCAGCGCGACCGCGAGCGAGCCTCGCGCGGCGCCCTGCCCGACACCGCCTCGCAGGGCCAGCCCCTGGACATCACCCCCGGAGGCACCCCCCCGCTCGCATGGGGCGCCGGCGTCATCCTGAGCAAGGACGAACAGGGCGAGCTCCTCGGCTGGTCCGACCCGTTCGCGTTCCGCATGCCGGCGCCCGCAGAACCCGCGCTCTCAGACCTCGTCGCCCCTCCCAAGGCCGTCAACGCGGTGCGCGTGCTCTCTTACAATGTCGAACGCGCCGCGCCCAACAACAATCCCGCGCCTTTCGCCCGCGTGATCACCGCCCTCCAACCCGACATCATCCTGGTGCAGGAGTGGGACGGCGCCTCGGACTCAGACCTCGTCTCGTGGATGCAGCGCCATGTCGGGGGCGAGTGGCATGCCGTCAGCGCCCCAGACCGGGGCGTCGCCATCATCACCCGCTTCTCCGTCGTCCGCTCGGTCACCGAGCCCGTCTACGCCGAAGAGCATGTCACCCAACGCCCCGTCCGCAGCGTCACCGCTCTGCTGCAGACCCCCATCCGCGACACCGTCGTCACCAGCGTCCACTTCAAGTGCTGCGGCGGCTACATGGGCCCCGAGGACCACACCCGCGTCGCCGAGGCCGTGGCCCTCAACACCATGATCGGCAGCCTCCCTCGACGCTTCGAGACGACCAGGATCATCGGGGGCGACCTCAACCTCGTCGGCTCCACCGCGCCGCTCATCACGCTCGCCCAGGGCCTCGACCTCGACGGCAGCGAGTTGAGCGTCGCAGCCGCCGAAGTGCTCGGCGACGCGACGCAGCACACATGGGCGCGCGCTCGCAGCTCGTTCTCGCCCGGACGCCTCGACTACATCCTCTACAGCGACTCCAACGCCCGCGTCAGCGCCGCGTTCACGCTCGACACGAGCGTGCTCAGCGACACGGCGCTGCAGACCATGGGCCTGCACCGGACGGACTCAGAAGCCAGCGACCACCTGCCGATGGTCGTCGATTACGTCGCGTATTAACCCCCGACAGGGACCGCCGCCTCGCCGTCGACCGCGGCGTCGAGTTCGTCGCCCTCACCCAGCAGCTCGTTGAGCAGCTGCGCCAGGCGCACGCCCGCGATCGAGAGCCTCGCGTCGACGATCGCGATGTTCCTCTGCACATACTCCTCATCGAGCTTGCCGTCGTCGGGAATCGCGTACGCGAAGGTCACCGCGAGCTGGTACGACTCGGTCGTCCAGACCTCGGGGTTGAGGTTCGACCACGCGCCGCGCTGGTGGTCTGTGATCCTCGCGTGCAGGCGGTCGGCGTACTCGGGCCACGGGCCGACCTCCGCCGCTCGCATCAGCCCCGAGTCCCAGACCGCGTGCAGGTTGAACGGTCGGCCCAGGAGTTCGACCCGGATGTCGTTGCCGCCCCGGTCGTGGGCGAAGCCCGCGTGCAGGGGCTGGTGGATGTCGCCGACGAAATGGATGAGGAACTTGAGCGCCTCGCGCCGCTGATCGTCGGTGAGCTCGGGGTCAACCAGTTCCTGGCTGAACCTTTTGATCGCCGCCACGGCGCACCCCTCGGGCGGGCTGTGGCGCTCGAAGACGAACGCGGGCTCGCCCGGCGGGATGTTGCTGTAGTGCAGCGGGGCGGACCAGCGGTACGCGGGCTGGCGCCGCACCTCGTCCGCCCACGCGCCGACCTCGGCCATGTGCCGCCCGCCGAGGATCTCTGTCACCCGATCGAGGACCTCGGGCGAGAGCTCGCGATGCGCGATCTCGGAGATCACCGCGTGCCCGTCACGACCCCAGCCGAAAGCGATCGACGGGGACAACAAGAGGACGAGAAACGCCGCAATCAGGCTGCGCATCGGTGTGCTCCATCGGCGCCGGCGACCGCCGGCACGAACAGAGCGTAGCGCTGATCCGATCCGCCCCGGGGCCCGCTCAATGCTCCTTGGTCACCCTGAGCACTTCCTTGACGCTCGTGAGCCCGCTGGCGGCTTTGGACATCCCGTCGGTTTGCAGGCTGACCATCCCGCGCTCCAGGCACATCCGCCGGAACTCCGAGACATTCGGGTTGCGGGCGATCACATCGCGCAGGTAGTCGTCGACCACCAGCAGCTCGTACAGGCCCACACGCCCCGCGTAGCCCGTGTTGCGGCACTTGTCGCACCCCTCGGCGACCCAGTGCTGCGACGTGTCCAGCCCCTGCATCTGCAGGAACTCGGCCATATCCTCGCTCGGCTCTGACTGCTTCTTGCACCCGGCGCACAGGCGGCGCACCAGGCGCTGGGCCAGCACCCCGTTGAGGGCCGCGCCGACCAGGAACGGCTCAAGACCGATGTTCACCAGACGCGTCACCGAGCCCGGCGCGTCGTTGGTATGCAAGGTCGAGAGCACCAGGTGGCCCGTGAGCGCGGCCTGCACCGCGGTGTGCGCCGTGTCGTGGTCGCGGATCTCACCGACCATGATCACGTCGGGGTCCTGTCGCAGGAGGGCCTTGAGCGCCGTCGCGAAGGTCATGCCGATGCGGTCGTGCGTCTGCGTCTGCGTGATCCCGTCGAGGTGGTACTCGACCGGGTCTTCCACCGTCGAGATGTTCAGCTTGTTCTTGTCGAGCTGGCGCAGCGACGAGTACAGCGTGGTCGTCTTACCCGAGCCGGTCGGGCCCGTCACCAGCACGATCCCGTGCGGCGCCTGCACCTGCGTCTTCCACAGCTCCAGCGTGCGTGCCTCGAACCCCAGGTCCTCCAGCTGCACATTGATCGACCGCGTGTCGAGGATACGCATGACCGTCTTCTCGACACCCACCGCTGTCGGAAGCGTCGACATACGAAGGTCGAGCTTGCGCCCCTGCACCGTGCAGCGGATGCGACCGTCTTGGGGGATGCGTCGCTCGGAGATGTCCAGGTTCGCCATGATCTTGAGGCGGCTGACGATTGCCGCGTGCATCGTGTGCGGCGGGGCCATCATCTCGAACAGGATGCCGTCGATGCGGAATCGGACCTTGAGCTTCTTCTCCTCCGGCTCGATGTGGATGTCCGACGCGCCCTCCTTGATCGCGGTCTGGATGATGTAGTTGACATAGCGGATGACGGGGCTCTCGCCCGCCCGCTGTTCGAGGTCGACCGCCTCGCTGGACTTCTGCTGGACCTCGACATAGCCCTCGTCCACATCGGCGAGGATGTCGTTGAGGTCTTCCTGCTGGGTGTCGTCCTCGCCGAGGATCTCAAGAGCGCCACGGACATCGTAACCGGTCACCAGCACGAGCTTGACCGCGGGCACGCCCAGGCGCCGCCGGATCTCGTCGAGCAGGAAGACATCGTCGGGGCGCGTCGTCCCCACCACCGCCCTTTTGCCCTCGGTGCGCAGCGGGACGACCAGGTGCTTCTTGCAGAAGTCCGAGCCGAGGCGCTGCAGCAGCTTGCCGTCGAACCCGCCCTCGAGCCCCTTCTCAAGGTCGATCCGCTCGAAGGGCACATGGGCGAGCTCCGCGACGACCGCCTGGATCGGCGCCTCGTCGGTCCCCTGCTCGATCAGCACATCGACGAGCCGGCGCCCGGGCGACTGCTTGATGACATTCTTCGCGGAGGTGAGCTGCTCTGGCGTGACGGCCTTGGCGGCCAGGAGCGCCTCGCCCAGCTCCGTCGCGGCGCCGCTGTTGTCGCTCTCGCCCGCCTCGGGGCGGTACAGGTCGCTGACCGCCTGGCCGACCCGCGTCGTCGGGGCCGACGAGTTCTGCTTCACCGCCGGGTCGTTCTCAGAGTCCTTCCGACGCTGGGCCGAGGGCATCGCCGGGAGCGGGCTGAACGAGGACTCGGCCTTGTCGATCGTGTGCGGACGCTTGGCCGACTGCATGTCTTCGAGCCGGCGCGGGGGCTTGGGCGCGGGGCGGCCGGGCGCAGCAGAGCCGCCCTTGGGGGCCTCGTTCTCGGCGCCCAGCTGCGACAGGATGTCGTCGATGTTGTACTTGCCCACGCGACCGCTCTCCGCCCGGATGGTTCCGGATCAGTCGTTGCCCAGCGGGACGACCGCCATGTCGCGCCCCATGCGCAACTCGTAACGCTCCCCGTTCGCCTTGACCACGACACGCCCCGCGTCGATCGCTTCGACCGTGAAGAAATCGTCAATCTTCTCGCCGACGCGCACGAGCCTGCCGTTGACATTCGCGATCGGGTTCCGACCGCCCATCGCGCTCTGCAGACGCAGCCTCGACAGGCGCACCTGCAGCTCGCGCCGGCGTTCGGTCATGCGCCGCTCCTCCTCTTGCGCCGCGCGCTGGCGCTGACGCTCCAGCTCGGCGAGCTGGCGGGCGTCCGCCTCGGAGTTGTCGGCCATCATCACCTTGAACGGGTCCTGGCGGAAGGCGTGCTCGGGCACCTCGATCGGCGCCCGGCTGTGCGCCAGCGCCTGGATCGCCCGCTCGTACTCCGCCTGGGCCGCGGGCGTCTTCAGCGAAGACTCGAACGCGGCGGGCGCCGACTGAAAGTCCATCCCCGACTCGGTGCCGATCTGGCGCATCCAGATCACGCCCACGGCGCCGCCGAACGCGATGACGCCCATGACAATCTGGAAGCCGGTCAGCCTGCCCTTCTTGGCCAGCGCAGCGCCCTCGGGCCCGGCGAACGGCTGGGACTGGTCGAGCTCGTCCTCGCCCATCTGGTTGATCTGGTCGCGTTCCTCGATCATCGATCGCCCTCCTCACGCATGAAGTAGATGCTCAGGGTGAACTCGATCTCGAGAGGCTCGTCGACCTTTCGACGCTGGAGCTTCAGATCGGGGATCCGCGTCAGACGAGGCAGGTTCTCCAGGCTCCGAACAAACTCGACGAAGTCCAGGAACTCGCCCGTCGTCTTCATCTTCAGGGGCTGCTCCCAGTAGAGCGCCGCCCGGATCGGGTCGTTCGTTTCCATGTCCGGAGCAGCAAGGCCCGCACGCACCGCGATGTTCGAGACCTGGCGGATCACCGCCGACAGCTCCTTGTTGCTGGGCAGCATGTCCTCCAGAGACCCGATCTCCGACTCAAGACGCTCGTTCTCCTCGCGGATGTTGTGCGTCCTGGCCGTCTCCTCCCGGTGACGCTGCAGCAGGCTCTCGCGGTGATCGATCTCCGCACGCGCCGAGGCGATCGCCTCGTTCTGCGGCTTGAACACCAGGACGAAGCTCGCCATCGGCATCGCGACGAGCACAGCAAGCAGCACAAGTTCTCGCACGCCGAAGCTCATCGCTCAGTTCTCCTTGCCCGCGTCGACGCCGGCGACCTCGGAGCGCTCGGTGTTCTCGGTGTCCTCGGGCGTGTCGCCCGCCGCCGCGGCCGCCTCCAGCACGGCCTCGACCGAGACCGCCTCATCGGGCTCGACAACGCCCTCGGCCTGCGCCAGCGAGCGCAGCAGCGGCCCGTCGTCACGCAGCGACGCGGTCATCTCGAACCGGCGAAGCTCGCGGTTGTCACGACGCGTCTCGGCGATCCGGCGGAGCTCGACATCCTTCAGGATCGGCGAGCGACGCAGCGCCGCGTAGTAGTCCGCGACCGCCGTGTTCGTCGGGCTCACGCCCTGGATATTCATCGTGAACTCGAAGCGGGGCGGCGCGATCGCAGGACGCTCCTCGCGAGACTGCTGGTTCTGCTGGTTCACATTCGCCGTGCGGCTGAGCGAACGCACCTGGCCCGCCTGGCGGGGCTGCTGCTGCTGCTGGGCCGTCTGCAGACGACGCCCACGCAGCTCGATCAGCCCGAGCTCCAGGTCCGAAGGACGAGCCTCGTCGAGCGCCTGCAGCAAGAGAAGCCTCGGCGTCGGGTCGCGGAGCGCCGTCGCCACCGCCTGACGCTCGATCAGCGTCCTGCGGCTGGCCTCCAGACGGCGCAGCTCCTCCTCCTCGACCTTCACGAGGTTGAATTCCTCATTGATCTGGTCCTGGCGGTCGCGCACATCCACCCACCGCTTGTTGGTGATCCAGAACGCGCTGACAACGCAGAACATCACCACCACAAACAGCAGCACCGCGATGAAGTTTGTGCGGATGTCTTCGCGACCGCGCACATACTCCTCGGGCAGGAAGGTCCCGCCCTTGCTCTCGCGTCCCTGGCCGAAGTCCTTCAGCATCATCGCGCCTCCCGAACCGAGTCAAAGGTCCGTCGGGCTCAGGCACGCCCCGAGCGCCTGCGCCCAGCCCGGTTGGGCCTGGGAAAAGTCCACGCCCGCAGAGGGCTCACGACCCGTCCTCGCAACACCCGCCATCGGATCGGCGATCTGCGCTTCCACGCGGATCGCCCTGGCCACCGACTCGCCCAGAGCACGGTGACGCGCCTCGCCCCCCACCAGCACCGCACGCTCCACACGACGCCCCCCGAACAGCGACTCGTGGTACCGCAGGCAATGCCCGATCTCGTCGACGAGCATCTCCAGAGGCTCCGACAGATCCGCCTTCACCCCCGCCTTCGTCTTCGCCCGCGTCGCGCCGCCCCCCGCCTTGGCCATCCCCGCAGACAGCATCGCCATCTGCTCGCCCCCGTCACCCTCCGGCGCCGGGGCCTGGACACCGGGCGTCACCCGCTCCATCGCCAACCGCTCGAGACGCGCCTCTGACAGCGGGAGCTTCGTCTGCCCACAGACCGCCTCGTCGAACGCCCGTCCCCCGATGTCGATCAGGCGGGCGAAGACCATCCGGTCGCCGTGCGCGATCACCACCTTCGTCCGCGTCCACCCGAGGTCCATGTACAGCGTCGGACGCGCGTCGTTCCCGCCCGTCTCACGGATCCCCCGGCAGGCCCGCAACAGCGAACCGAACTCGTTATGGATCCCCACCGGTTCGAGCTTGCAGCCCCGGAAGAGCGTCATCAGCCTCGCCACAAGCTCGCGGGGCGTCGCCATGCAGATCACCTCGGCCTTGTGGTGCTGCTCGCTGACGCCCTCGACCTCCGTGTGCCGGTACACCACCGCCGCCGTCGGGCAGCCGAGCTGCTCGGGCAGCAGGGCGTCGATCATCGACCTCAGCGCCACCCCCTCGGTCTTCTGGATCTGCAGGTGCTTGCAGAAGGTCCGCCCCCCCGGCACCACCGCCACTACCCGCTTGCCCTTGAACCCAGACGACTTCAAGAGCGACGGGAGCTGCTCCATCTGGTACGCCAGACGCTTGCCCTCGTCGTACAGCATCGTGTCGGGTGTCGGCAGGGTCGCCGCGGCGATCAGCGTCGGCGTCTCCGACCCGCTCACCTGCAGCAGCTTGAGGGCCGTCGACCCGAAGTCGACCGCGATCGGGAGCGTCCCCTGGCGGAGAAGCCCCACCGAAGCCTTCTGCTTGAAGAGAGACAAGCCTCCCAACGCCATCTGCAACACTCCCTGCCGGCTCCGAGCGCCGGGGCTCGGTGTTCGCCTCCGGCCCAGCACAATGGCCGGGCCTGCAAAGGGTGTCGGCTTTCAGCGTCGATCGGTCCAGCCCCGCACCATTGATCCCCGTTCTCCATCTCGACCCATCCGCGCACGCGACACAACCCCACCCCGGGGCAGACCCGTTCTCGGACCGCTCTCAACGCTCGGGCTTCAGCCCCGCAGGATCGCCCCGATCCGCTCCAGCCCCGCCATCGCTCCCGGCATGTCCCAGACCTGTCGGTCGCGATCGCCCGTGGTGTTGCTCACCACCCGGATCTCCGCAAAGGGCGTACCCAGACGCATCGCCGTCAGACCGACCGCCGCCCCCTCCATCGCCTCGACGATCGCGCCGGTCCTGGCCGCCACACCGACCGCCCCAGCGTCCGTCCCCGAGCACGACGAGACCGTCGCCACCACGCCGGTCTGGTCGATCACCCCCAGCCCCGCAAGAGCCCTGAGCAACACCGGGTCCCCCGCGACCCCGTCGCCCGCCTCCCGGTCGCCCATCGCGGGGACCGGCGGGAACCCGAACCCTGCCAAAGTCCGAAATCCATCGGGGCCGGCCACGCCCTCATCGGCAAACACCGACTCACTCGCTCCGACCACCACCCCGAGCTGCTCTGCGGGGGCGTCCCGCTCCAGTGTGCCCCCGATCCCGACATTCAGCACCGCGCCGTGCACCCCGGGATCGAGCACCAGCGCCGTCGCGCCCGCCGCGTTCGCCTTCCCCACGCCGCTCAGAACCAGGTCGACGTCGTCTGCAACCGGGAATATCTCCCACTCCGCCGGCGGTTCGATCCCGGGGGTCAGCCCCCAAAGCAGCGCGGTCGCTTCATTCCTCGCGGCAACGACGAGCAGCACGCGCCCGTCGCTCGGCAGATTCAACCTCGTAGTCAGCACGAGCCGAGCATAGCCGGGACCGGGAATCCGACTCGAAGCGCCGAATTCGGCATCGCACCGGAGATTCCCCTCGAATCCCCGGGAACGCATAGAACCCCGCGAGGCTCGACCGGTACAACCGGCGACGGCGCTCACCATCCCGGCTCGATCCGGGGGGATACCGACGGCAGGACCGCATATGCAGACCAAAGACAAGTCACGGCGTAAGGGCAGAGGCTTCGGCGCCGGCAAGATCATCACCGTCCTCGCGGTCATCTCGCTCGCCGGGGTTGGGGGCATCTACCTCGCCCAGAGCGGCGAGAGCGACTCGCGCGTCCTGAGCGCCGAGCTGCACCCCGCCAGCATCATGGACTTCGAGATCACCGCCCTCGCCTCGGGCGAGCTCGAGGCCGCTCGCTCCATCGAGATCAAGAACCCGCTGGATGTCTCCTCGACCATCGAGGAGCTGGTCCCCGAGGGCACCTTCGTCCGCCGGGGCGATGTCCTCGTCAAGCTCAACACCGAGGAGCTCCAGAACCGCCTCCAGCAGGAGGAGCTCGCGGTCGTCAACGCCCAGAACGACTTCGACCAGGCCGACGGCGCCCTGAAGATCCAGCTCTCCGAGAACGCCACACGACTCCGCGACGCCCAGCTCCGCCTCGACTTGGCCAGGCTCGCCCTCCAGCGATGGAAGGACGGCGAGGTCTCCAAGCGCCGCGAAGAGCTCCGCATCGCCAACGAGCGCGCCACCCGCGAGCTCAAGCGACTCTCCGACCGCTTCGAGCGGAGCCGGACCCTGCACAACGACGGCTTTCTCTCCTCAGACGAGCTCCAGCGCGACGAGATCGCCTACCTCGAAGCGATCGCCACACTGAAGATCGCCGAGCTCAACACGCAGATCTACGAGGACTTCGAGTACCCCGAGGCCGAGAAGAGCCGCATGGCGGATGTCACCAACGCCGAGGACAACCTCGCCCGCACCATCGAGCAGAACGAGATCAACCGCCTGAACCGCCAGGCCGCGCTGGAGACCAGACGCGAGCAGCTCCGCCTGCGCATCGAGAATCGCGACAAGCTCCGCGCCCAGGTCGAGGCCGCGATCATCACCGCCCCAGCCGACGGGCTGGTCGTCTACGAGAGCACCATGCAGAGCAGCCGTCGCTCGATGAACGACGGCCCGCTCTCGGTCGGCCAGCAAATCCGCCCGCGTGAGACCTTGATCTTCCTGCCCGACACGACAGAGATGGTCGCCGCGGTCAGAATCCACGAGAGCCTCCAGGGACGCGTGCGTCCAGGCCAGCGGGCCACCGTCCGCGTCGACGCCGTCGACACCGAGTTCTCAGGCGTCGTCCGCTCCGTCGGCCTGCTCGCCGAGACCGGCGGCTGGCGCGACCCCAACCGGCGAGAGTACACCGTTCGCATCGCGATCGACCGCGACCAGAACAACCTCGAACGCGTCAAGCCCTCGATGCGCTGCGACGCGACCATCGTCATCGGCCAGGTCGAACAAACGGTCTCCATCCCCGTCCAGGCCGTCTTCTCTCGCGGGCCTGTCCAGTACGTCTATGTCCCCGAAGGCCAGCGGGTCCGGTCCGTTCCCGTATGGGTCGGACGCCGCTCCGACACCTTCGCCGAGATCCGGGGCGGCATCGAGCCCGGCATGCCCGTCCTCCTCCGCGAACCGCGTTCGGGCGAGGCCATGTCCCGCGACTGGACGCCCGAGCAGCTCGCCCAAGCCGCATACCTGATCAACGACGAGGGCGAGATCGTCCCTGACTTCGAGAAGCGCGGCATCCGCCGCGGAGGCTCGCCCGCTGCGGCCGCAGCCGCACCCGGGCAAGGCGCGCGGCCGGCCGAAAGACCCTCCGCCCAGACAGGCGATCAGCAGGCCTCGGGCCAGACCGAGCAGCGCCAACGCAGGCGCCCCGCGGAACAGGCCTCCACGCCCTCGAACTGAACAATCCCGCCGCTGAACTCACGACGCCAGTCGCGACCGCAGCTCCTCAGACCGGTTGACTTGGCGTCGTGCCGTTGCGCTCAGGTCGAACTCGTTGGGCGTGGCGGGGTAGAAGTTATCCGCCCCGACGGGCTGCCCCTCGGCAAACTCGATCCGCAACTCCGGCACCTCACGCAGGTCGACATGCTCGCCGACGATGTCCGGCTCGCCCTTGGTCGGGTCGAACTCCGGCCCGCCCAGCACCTCGACCGTCGGACGGCACGGGTCCAGAGGCGACCACGACGAGACCACGCCCGTCATCCCGTTGCTCAGACGCACCACAGAGCCCGCCGGGTACGCGGGCACCACCGTCATCAGCCCCGCCCGAACCACCGGATCGATCCAGCGGCAGAACGGCGGCTCCTGCAACAGCCTCAACGCGCGCACCGCCGGTATCGGCCCGCCGTCGGAACCGCCGTGCCGGTGCAGGCGGTCGTACAGATCCGCGGCCGCCGCCACCCTCGCAAAGATATGGATCTCGGTCCCGGCGTCGCCCTTGCCCTTCGGGAAACCCGAGCCGTCGTAGCGCTGGTGGTGGTTCAGGACGACCGAGGCCGCCGCGGGCTCGATCTCGCCCTTGACCATGTCGTAACCGACCTCGACATGGCCCCGCCACTGCGGATCGTCCGGGCAGCCCTCGACCCCCCAGCAACTCTCGGGCTGGTCTTCGACCCGGGTCATACCGATGTCGTGCAGCATCGCGCCGACGCCGAGGCTGGTGACATCCCGGGCGTGGATCGCCGACAGCCTCGCCCGCTCGCGCACCAGGTAGAACTCCAGCTTCAGCCCCACCAGCAGGCTCAGCATGCAGACATTGGCCGAGTGCGTCAGCAGCTCGCGCGGGCCGGTCAGCAGCTCGTACATGTAGCTGCACGCGCCGGGCTTGGCGATCAACTGGTCCACCAGCGCGCCGACCGACCGCCTGTACTTCGGGTAGTCCAGCCTCGTGTCCACGCCGGCGTTCAGCGCCGAGAAGTCCTGGTTCAATTGCCCGACCAGCTGCGCGTGCAGCCTCATGGCGCCCGCGTTCAGGCTGTCGGCCACCATCTCCAGCCTCGGGTAGCGGATCCACAATTCGGACACACGCAACTGGCGCAGCCGACCGATCGCCGGGGCGCGGAGCTCAACGCCGTCGCGCAGGAGAACCGTTCCCGGGCGTTCGGGGTGCAGCACCGGCAACGCCAGCGTCATCCCCGCCCTGGCCTGGCTCAGCGAGACACGCAGCATCTGGCGGCTCCCTTCTGTCCGGACATGGCTATCGGCTTTGCCGAAGCCCGGCCATCAGCCCCAACGCCGCGCAGCCATCCCACAACGGGCGAAAAGCTCGATCCGGCAAACGGGGCGATCTCGCCAGCGGGCGATAACTACCCCTCAAGCCCCAGGTACACCATGTACAACAGATACGACAGGAACAGAAATCCGCCCCCCGCCCTTGACACCCGCTTCCGCATCAGCGGCAGACAGGCCAGCGCCACCGCCAGCATCACCCAGATATCGCGCGAGACAACATCGGGCGGGACATCTATCGGCCGGACCAACGACGCCACCCCCAACACCGAGAGGATGTTGAAGACATTCGATCCGAGGATGTTCCCCGTCGCGATATCGCTCTCCTTCTTCAGCACCGCGTTCAGGCAGGTCACCAGCTCCGGCACGCTGGTCCCGAACGCGATGATCGTCAGACCGATCACGCTGGCGGAGACCCCCATCGTCGCGGCGACCGACGACGCCCCGAACACGAGCATCTTCGAGCCCACGCCCAAGGCCGCCGCCCCGACGACGACGAGCACCACCTCCCGCCAGATCCCTTTCCCTCCCGGCGGCGCGTCGTTGGGCTGCTCGACCGCTTCGACAAGCTTGGCCGCGACCGTGCCCCTCAGCCCCGCCGACGCCTCGCGACGCCCGCGTGTGTAGAGCCAGAAGGTGTACCCGATGATCCCCAGAGTCAGCACCACCCCCTCGATGCGCCCGACGACCCCGCCCGTCCCGATCGCCAGCATCCCCACCGCCGTCACACCGATCATGGCGGGCACATCCTCGCGCACCAGCCGGGGCGGGCAAGTCACGGGACGCAACAGAGCCGTCAGGCCCAGGATCAGACAGATGTTGGCGATGTTCGATCCGACGACATTGCCGATCGCCAGCGCCCCCTCGCCCTTGAGCGTCGCCTGCACGCTGGCGCCCAGCTCGGGCGCGCTGGTCCCGAAGGCGACGACCGTCAGACCGATCAACAGGTGGCTCACGCCCAGACGTCCCGCCAGACGCGCCGAACCATCGACCAGCCAGTCCGCCCCGAGCACCAGCAGCGTCAGCCCGACCACCAGCGCCGCCCAGTCCTGCGAGAACGGAAGCAGCGCGCCCCCGAGCGCAAGGCCGATCGCCGCGATGATGAACTGCGTCCGTTCCAAGGCTCGGCCCGAGTCTCCGTCCTGCCTGCAAAGTCCGGAGTCCGCCGGACGCTAACGCTCCGCCCGACGCCCCAACAGCGAGTAGTGCTCCGGAACCGACGGGATGAGCACGACCACCCGCGCCGCGGGGCGTTGAGGATAGCTCCCCCGAGGGGAAATCCCCGTCCGGAGGACCGTTTCGCCCAGGTGCGGCGGCCTCGGCGGAGCAGGCGGACCGACAGCCTGGTCTGCCTCGCCCGCTCGCTCCTCCTCCCCAGTCCGGACACGCAGATCCGGATCGAACGGGGCGATGATGAACGCCTCGCCCGAGAGAGCCGCAAGCGACGCCGAAAGGCGCTCCAGCGGGAGCCCGTCCTCGCCCGGCCGGTCGACCCTGAAGCCGACGGGCGCCCGCCCCGCGTCGGCGATCCGGGGCAAGAGCTCGACCCGCATCCTGCCCCCCACCCCCTCGTCGGCGATCATCGGCTCGACCCAGCACCGGACCAGGAGCTCCGGACGCTCGCCGGCAAGGGGCAGGGGCCCCGAATCCAGGAGGATCAACCGCTCGCGGGACGAGCCCGAGTCGGCCAGCCGCTGCCATCCGCCGTCGGGGGCGATCCAGCTCCGCTCGACGGGCCCGGTCCGCTGCATCGCGGCCCTGAGCTCTGGCAGACGTCCCCGGTCGACACGGAAGACGCGCAACGCGTTGGCCCGCCACGCCTCGGCGTTGGCGATCGCCTCATCGCCCCGCTGCGCCTCGGCGAGTGTGTTGAGCATGAACTGCGGATCGAGCGTGACCGTCCAGACCTGGACCTCCACGCCCGTCTCGCCCCGGAGCGGCGTGTCCAGCGCGTCGGGAGCGTCGGCCCGATACTGCTGGGGGGTGCAAGACGCGCTCCAGAACGCCGCGAACGTCGAGAGGACCAGGAGAACGCCGGCTCGCATCACGCGGGGTCGCAGTCGTTGATGCGGTCGATCAGGCGCCGGACGAGGCCGTAGTTGTAGCGGGTGTGGGTGAAGGCGAGGCGGGGCAGGTCGAGGTGGTCGTCCTCGACCTCGTAGGGCCCGCGCTGCACGATCGAGCCCCGCGCGATCAGCGACGAGAACTCATCGGTCAGCCGGTCGACATCCTCGTCCTTGATCCTGCGCTTCAGGCGGATGACCAGATCATCGCGCACATACCTCGATGAGTGGTAGTTGCGGTAGAACTTCTTGATGTGCTCGACGGCGTCCTTGGGCGACGAGGCGATGTAGTACAGATACTCGTCCTCGGGGCTGATCAGGCCTCGCGCGAGCAGCTTCTCCTCCACGAAGTCCTGCCACTGCTCCCAGTACGCGTTGCCCTCGCCCTCGAGCATGACGATCGGGATCATGCTCGCCTTGCCGGTCTGGACGAGGGTGAGCGTCTCGTAGGCCTCGTCGAGCGTGCCGAAGCCGCCGGGGAAGAGGGCGACGGCGTCGCACTGGCTGAGGAACATGAGCTTGCGCGTGAAGAAGTAGCGGAAGTGGATGAGCTTCTGGTCGCCGGTGATGATCGTGTTGGCGGTGGTCTCGAAGGGGAGCCGGATGGCGACGCCGAAACTCGCCTCCACGCCCGGCCCCTCGTGCCCGGCCTTCATGATCCCGTCGCCAGCCCCGGTGATGCACATCCAGTCGCTCTCGGCCATCATCCGCCCGAAGTCGACGGCGGCCTTGTAGTCGGGGTGCTCCGGGGGCGTGCGCGCAGAGCCGAAGATCGTCACCTTGTACCGGTCGGGGTACTGGCCGAAGACGCGATAGGCGTAGCGCAGCTCTTTGAGAGCCGCGGCCATGAGCTTGAGGTCGCCCGTGTCCCGCCCGTCTGGGATCAGCTTCAGGCCGGCCACCAGCAGCTCACGAACAAGCCGCCCGTCGTAGGTGGTCGGGTCGCCCCCGACGCGGGAGATCAGCTCGTTGAGCACCTCGGCGATGTCGGGCGAATCGGCCCGGAGCTGCTCGGCCCGCTCCGGCGGCGCCGCCGTCTCGTCCTTGGGCGAAGTCGAGGCGGCGGGGTCGAGCTCCTGTCTGTGGTGCTTGTCGTTCATTGTCCGCGATGGTACGGGGCCCGACGAGAGACCGTCGGGAGACCGACCGGGGGCGGCCTCATCGGTCCGGGTCGGACGATTCGGTCCGACGGGCCCGGTCGCCCACACGTCTGGCCAGGGCCCGGTTCTGCTCCATCCGCTCGCGGAGGTCCAGCAGGCGGCGTTCCTCGGCGCTGGGCTCACGCCCCAGCAGGCGACGGATCAGATCACGCGTGCCCGGGAGCGGCTCGGTGACGATCCGCGTCGACTCCACCGGCCCGACGACACGCGCCACGATCAGCTCGTCGCGGAACTGCTCGACGATCGGGCTCAACAGCGGGATCGGGCGGACAGCCCGCGAGGCGAGACGGAGGTCGAGCTCGCGGGTCGGCCAGTCCATCGTGCCGTAACCGAAAACCTCGACCGTCTCGGTGAAGATCGAGAGCTCGTCGAAGGTGACGCGGTCGTTCTCGACGAAAAAGCCGAGGATCGCCAGGTCGAAGCGTCCGGATCTTGGAAGCTGGAGGTTGCTGACCTCGATAAGGCGCCCCAGCAGCGGGAGTTCGAGCACAGGCCCTGCGCCGATCTGGGCGACCCCGCGACCCCGCCTGCCCCGCGTCGTCCCGACCCAGCCCCCCAGCGACAGCTCAGCGCTGATGAGCCCCCGCGAGCCGTCGGGCGGATCGCCGAGCTGCGCTGTCAGGCTCTCGGGCGGATCGCCGACGGCCCCGAGATCAGCGAGCACCGGCGCCAGGCGAACATCCGAGAGGCGGATGCTCGCGGTGTAGGCCCGCCTGCCGCCATCGGAGGTCTCGATCAGAGCGTCGGCCCCGATGCGCCCGCCGTGACAGTCCGCCGAAAACCGCTCCAGCCGGATCGAGCCAGAGCGCGAGCCCGAAGTGATCTGCGCGCTGATGTTCCTCGCCGCGATCCCCGCCAGGCGGGCCGTCGGCGCAAACGCGTCGATCTGAAACCGGTCGCGCCGGTTCCCCAGTTCGTCGCACTCGTCGCGGATCTCGAAGGCCAGGCGCCCGGTTGCCTCGCGCAGCTCGACGCCGACCTCGGCCCGGGCGCGGTCGAACTCCAGCGTGCCCGCGGCGCTGAAAGGCGGGTTGTCCGAACCGTCCAGCTCCACACCGAACTCCTGAAGATCCAGCGTGAGCGGCCCCTCGAGCACGCCGTCGATCGCGTCGAGCCTCTCGCGCAGCATCCCCGGGACCACCGCCAGCAGGTCCCCGGAAAGGCTCTCGGCGTTGACGCGCAGACGCGCGTCCGCTCGCGTCGGCCCGTCTTCGGCGGTCCGGACCTCGCCCGCGAGTTCGCCCGACCAGCCCACGCCCTCGAACGCGAGCCCGCTCAGACGCAGCCCTCGCTCGAGGAGCTCGATCGCCCCTTCGATCTCCGTCAGGATCACGCGCCGACCCTCGCGGTCGAACGCCAGCCGCGTCGGCTCGACACGCCCCGTCACGACAGGATCCGTCTCCGGATCGCTCGGGGGCGAGATCCGCAAGAGCCCGTTGAACCGCCCCGCCGGGTCGAGCGTGTCGTGCAGCTCGGCGGCACGCGCTCCGAACACACGCTCCAGGATCGCGCGGAACAGGGCCGACTCGACCCTCGCCTCCGCGATGCCGGCGTTGACCCCGTCGCCCCCGGCGCGATCGGGATCGCCCAACGGGTAGCGACCGTCGAGGCGCACCTCCGCCGCGATCTTGCCGTCGTGCGAGAGTGTCGCGTCGAAAGCCTCGAACCCGAGGAGTTGCCCGGGCAGCACACGCAGCGTGCCCCGCTCGCCGCTGAACGCGACCCGCCCGAACGGCGTCAGGATCGAGACTTCCTCCGGGCGGCTGAGGCTCAGTTCCGGGGTGTTGGGGTCCGCCGAGCGGTAACGCATCGCCACATCGGCGCGCCCGCTCGGGCGCAGGCGTTCGATCGCAGTAGCCAGGGCCTCGCCCGCCTCTGGCGAAAAGACGCGGGCCGCCCGGTCGAGGGGGAGGCCAAGCTCGAGCGATCTCGCGTCCATCTGCGCTTCGACCAGCGCCTCTGGAAGCTCACGCGGGAATCGGACCAGTGCCTTCGTGTCGAGGTCGCCCGCCGGCTCGTCGTTCTTGAACGCCCGGGCGAAGATATCGACCGTCGCGTCGGTCTCGGTCACGACAACCGAACCGTTCACCTCGCGCAGAACGACGCCCCCGAGAGCCCCCGCACGCCCGATCTCCGCGACGAGCCCGGCCAGATCAATCCACGCGTCGACGCCGATCGATCCGTCGTCGCGTTCGCCGACCGACACGCTCGCGTCGACGAGCCCACGCAGGTTCATGCCCGGCAGCAGGCGGGCCAACGCCGCCCGCTCACCCTCCTCTGCGCCCGGTCGGGCGGCGCCGGAGTGGACCACCGCGTACTCAAGCAAAGGCCCCGCCGGGACCTCCCTCGCCCCCACTCGGACATCGGGCGACGCGCCGCCATCGGAGAGATCCAGGTCGATCGCGATCTGCGCATCCCCCCCCGCCAGGCTCGTGAAGTGCTCGCCGGTCACGCGTGCGTCGTTGTTGTAGACATCGATCAGCACGCCCCGGGCGATCAGCGGGATCGGGAACGCCCGCGGCACAAGCCGGAGCTCATCGAACCGAACTTGGACCTCGGTCGTCCAGATCGACTCCTTCCCGAACTCGCGGCGAACCCGCACATCGATGTCGCTCACACCCCCGGTGCTGAACGCCGCCTCGCCCTCGCCCAGCAGACCCCTGGCTCGAAGCTCTGCCTCGTGCTCCTCGTCGATGAGCTGCGAGACGATGTCGCCCCTCGTGCCCAGCGCCTCCTTCATCAGGTCGTCCAGCGGCGCGTGCTCGACCTCGACGCGGATGTCCACCTCCGCGATGTCCGTCGGCGGGCCGATGACCCCCGAGGCGAACATCGTCGCCCCGCTCGCCGACCGCCCCGAGAGCCGGCGGATCTCGATGCGGTCGCTGTCAAAGAGCACGATCCCCTCCATCCGCTCGAACGGATAAGGGAAGTCGCGGAAGCTCGCCGTCCCGTTGCGGACCTGCAGCCACCCCCCCACCTCGACGGGGCCGATCAAGCCCAGTTCGTCCACCCGCCTCTGGATGGTGACGGTCGCGTCGAGGTCGGCCGTCGGGTTGGAGAAGAGCTCCAACCGCTCGACCACGAGCCTCGGGACGAACGGGAGCAGCGCCGGCCGCGATTCGAGGCGGAAGTTTGTCGTCCTCATCTCCGCCTGGAACGGGGCGTTGGCGTCGATCCCTTCGTAGTTGAGCGTGACGGTGTAGCGGAGGTCTTCAAAGAGCCCGTCGAGCGTCGCCTCCACCCCGCGCGGGCGGAGCTCGATCCGCCCGTTCACATCGCGCATGCGGATGAGCGGGCCGCCCTCAGTCGCCGCGAACGGGAGCGTGACGCCGACTCGCGCGACGCTCGCCTTCAGGTTCGGCCCGGCCTCGCGCGTCAGCGTGAACTCCGCCGAGTCCACCACACCGTCGAGCGAGAGCAGCTCCATCGCCCCGCGGATTGAGGGCGGCATCGACGACGCGGGCCAACGCGAGAGGTCGATCGAGCTGGTGCGGATCTCCAGCTCGTCGGCGACGATCGTCCCGTCGAAGCGCAGCGGGCTGGCCCGACCCCCCGCCCGCTCGATCAGCGAGATCGTGTACCCCTCGTCGGGCGCTCGGGTCAATTCACCATCCGCCAGCACGCGCGCGAGCGATCGGTAGCGCGTCGCGTCGTGCTCGCCGAGTTCGATCATCACGCCGTGCACACGAACGGTCGGGATCTCGAAGACCCCGGGCGCGCCCCTTCTGGACGGCACGGGGACCGACTCGATGTTCAGCGTCCCGTTGACCAGCGACTCGCTGATCCGGACCACCGGGTCGTACAGGTCCATCGAGGTCAGCCGCCCGGCGCCGATCCTCGCGCTGATCCGCGGCACCTCGAGAAAATCCGCCGCGACCCCGTCGTGCCCAGGCACGCTCAGCGTCACACCGACCATATGCACGGCCCCGTCGAGCCCGATGCTCGCCCGATCGACCTTCACATCAACATTCAGCGCCGCGCGGATCCGAGACTCGGCGATCTTCGCCGCGATCGGCCCCCGCGTCGAGACAAACACCGCCCCCAGCAGCACACACACCGTCAGCGTAAAGATGAAGATCGTCCGGCGCAGCGGCCCCCTGCGACGCCACAGCCCGCGCGGAGGGTCGCCCTCGGGCGGACCGGGCTCGCCCGGACGCTTGCTCCCCCCGCCGCCGGCGATATCGTCCGCGTCCGCCATCGGAAGATGGTATCGGCCCCCGGCGGGGGTGACGCGGAGGCATCGGGTCTATGGCCAAGGCGAGAAAGGTCTACATCTGCGCGTCCTGCGGGTCGGTCCAGCACCGCTGGATCGGCAA
>SLFH01000280.1 GCA_007124345.1 Phycisphaerales bacterium
ACGATGCACCTGGCCAAGGGGCTGGAGTTCCGGGCCGTGGCGGTGATGGGGTGCGACGACGAGGTGATTCCTCTCCAGGCCCGCATCGAGTCTGTGACCGACGACGGCGATCTGGAGGAGGTGTACAACACCGAACGGCACCTGCTCTATGTCGCGTGCACGCGGGCCCGTGACCGGCTGCTGGTGACGGGTGTGCTTCCTGTCTCAGAGTTCGTGGACGATCTGACGGGGTAGGCCGAACCCGATGGCGGAGCGATCGTCGTCCTTCACTCCTCTGCGCGGCGGTCGGGCGAGTGGATCGCCGTTCGGTCACCCTCGCTGACGCCGGCGCTCGGTCCGCGCAACGACATCACGCGCTCAACACCCGATTTCCCCCGAATGCTCTGCTTAATCCAGCCGCATAAGTGTTGTCATGCCGACAACCGGGATGCCCTTCGATGCTGCTCGATGCAGGGCGTTGACGCGTCGGTGCATCGGATCGGAGTCGCGCGGCGACCGCGCTATTTTGGTGGCTTCAACCCGCCAATACCCCCTCCATTTTTAGCGGAATCCTCCCGGATAAGTGTTGTCATCCCGACAACGAATCCCGCCGTTGCGGCCCTCGACCGCTCCACGATCGACCGCGTCGGGGCCGCTCTTCGGCCGCTTCAGAACAGCTCCTGCAGCGGCTCGGTCAGCGTCGGGTCGTTGTTGCGGACGCTGTTGACGCGGGTGCTGACTTTGTGTGCGTTGAGCACGCCGTCGGGGGCGGGGCGGAGGAGGGATTGGGCTTGCTCCGGCGGCGTGTCTGGGTCGCACCAGGCGAGGACCGATTCGGGTTCGAGGATCGCTGGCATGCGGTCGTGCAGCTCGGCCATGAAGGCGTTGGCCGGGGTGGTGATGATCGCGAAGGAGGGGTCGTCGGCGTGCGTCCAGATCGCGGCGGTGAGCATGATCTCGGCGTCGGCGCGGGCGATGAGCCAGGGCTGCTTTTTGCCGTCCTCGGCGCGGCCGCTCCACTCGTAGAACGCGGAGATCGGGACGACGCACCGCGTGCTGGCGAAGGCGGATCTGAACATGCCGCCGGAGGCGACGGTTTCGGCCCGCGCGTTGATCGGCTTTGGCCCGTCCTTGCCCCGCATCCACGCTGGCGAGAAGCCCCATGTGGGGCTGAAGATCTCCGCCGCCAGGCCCGCGTCGTTCGCCCCTGAAGCCCTGGCGGCGTACGACGCCTGCGAGGGTGCGGCGTTGTAGCTGGGCGGGAGCCCTCCGGCGTCGGTGTCGCCTGAGGTGTCGTCGGCGAGTTCATCGATGCCGCCGGGGAAGCAGAGGCTCATGAGGTGGTGGAGCTGCTTCCAGCTGTACTTGCGTGTGAACCGGCCGCACATGGACGCATGGTAAGCGTCGCCGGCGCGTCCTCAGTGAAAGTCGCGCGACGGTTGTCGGAGGTCTCGGATGAGGCCGTCCAGCGGCTCCAGCCTCGCGGCGTGCAGGTGGACGACCGCGCCCTGCCGCTCGACCTTGCCCGAGGCCAGCAGGACGCGTGAGAGCCTGGCGATCGAGCGGTAGCGCTCGAAGACCTTCGGCCAGACGACGAGGTTGGCGACGCCGGTCTCGTCTTCGAGCGTGATGAACACGACGCCCGAGGCGGTGCCGGGCCGCTGGCGGATCAGGACGATCCCGGCGACCGAGGTGTGCGTGCCGTTGGGGCAGGCGGCTTCGTCGAGGAGCGAAGAGGCGTGGCTCACCCCGCGTGCGTCGAGCTTGTCACGGATGAACGAGACGGGGTGTCGCCGGAGGGAGAGGCCGGTGGTGCGGTAGTCCTGGAGCACCTGCCAGGCGTCCGGACGCCGGGGCAGATCGACCTCGGGGTCCTGACTGTTCTCCTGCCTGCTCTCTGGCCTGTTCTGTGGTCGGTTCTCGTGCGTGTGTTCGCTCTGCGATTGCAGGTGGTCGAAGAGGGGCAGGCGCTGGTCGCGGAGCGAGCGGACGGCCCAGATCGCCCGCTGTCGATCCAGGCCCATCGAGGCGAAGGCGTCCGCCGCGGCCAGCGTGCGCAAGGCGCGGGTCTGAACGGGCCCGGCCTTCCAGAGCTCTTCGACGGTGCGCACGGGCCCGCCGCCGCTGCGCCGGCGTTCGTCGACGAGGCGTGCGATCAGCTCGCCCTGCTGGCGTCCGAGACCGTCGACCATGCGCAGGCCCAGGCGGAGCGCCGGCCCGCCCTCGCCCCAGCGAGCGGGCTCGGCCTCGGGCTGCTCGACGCCCTCGGGCCTTGGAACTTCCGTGGGCTCCAGCGTGCAGTCCCAGGCGCTGAAGTTGACATCGACGGGGCGGACCTCGACGCCGTGGTCGCGGGCGTCGCGGACGATCTGCGCCGGCTGGTAGAAGCCCATCGGCTGGCTGTTGATGAGTGCTGCGGCGAAGGCCGCGGGGTGGTGGCGTTTGAGCCAGGCGGAGGCGTAGACGAGGATCGCGAAGCTCGCGGCGTGCGACTCGGGGAAGCCGTACTCGCTAAACCCCTTGATCTGCTCGAAACAGCGTTCTGCAAAGTCGCGGCTGTAGCCCCTGGCGACCATGCCGTCGATGATCCGTGCGCCGAAGCGGTAGATCATGTCGCCCTTGCGTTTCCAGGCGGCCATGGCGCGCCGCAGGGCGTCGGCCTCGTCGGGCGTAAACCCCGC
>SLFH01000230.1 GCA_007124345.1 Phycisphaerales bacterium
CGACCAGGGGCGTAGGTTTGCGCTGATGCTCGCGCCCTTCGCCCCGCACCTGGGCGAGGAGCTCTGGTCGCGCCTGGGCGGGGGCGGGCTGGCGTACCGGGCGCTCTGGCCCGAGCACGACGAGTCGTTGCTGGTCGACGACGCCGTCGAGATCGCGGTGCAGGTGATGGGCAAGGTCCGCCACCGGATGACGGTGCCGGCCGACGCGGGGGCGTCGCAGGTCGAGAAGCTGGTGATGAACGACGGACGCGTGAAGGAACTGATCGAGGGCAAGACGGTGCACAAGGTCATCGTCGTGCCGGGGCGGATGGTGAACATCGTGGCGAAGTGAGGCGCGGGGCGCGGGGTAGATCGTGGCCCGGGCGTCCCGCCCGAGCGAACATCCTGCTCGCGCTCAGGAGACCTGTGGCACTGGCGGGCAAGCCGCCAGTGCCACAGGTCTAGAGCAGCAATCTGTTCAACCGATCCGCTGCTCGACAAACGCCCTCGCTTTGCGGTCCGCATCGCGGACATCGTCGAGCGATCGCACGGGATCCGAGCCCAGTTCGTCCATCGCGCTACGCACCAGTTCGACAATCCGCCCGAAGCGGATACGCCCGGCCAAAAACGCGTCAACCGAAGCTTCGTTCGCGGCGTTCAGCACAGCGCCCGCCGTCCCCCCCTCGCGGATCGCTCGCATCGCCAAAGACGGCGCCGGGAACCGCTCCTCGTCCAGCGTTTCCAGCCGCAGGTTCACGAGGCGATCGAGCTCGAGCGCTCTGGTGATGCCCGGGGCGCGGTGGGGGAAGGCGAGCGCGTGCAGGATGGGGCTGCGCATGTCCGGCTCGGCGATCTGGGCGAGCACGCTGCGGTCGGCGAACTCGACCAGCGCGTGCACGAGCGAGTCCGGATCGACCAGCACGCCCAATCGCTCGGCCGGCACGGAAAAGAGCCAGTGGGCCTCGATCAGCTCCAGCGCCTTGTTCATCAGGCTGGCCGAATCGATGGTGTTCTTTGCGCCCATGTTCCAGGTCGGGTGGGCGAGGGCTTCTTCGCGCGTCGCGTGCTCGATCTCTTCGCGGGTCTTGCCGCGGAGGGCGCCCCCGCTGGCGGTGAGGACGATGCGAGACACGGCGTTGTGGGGCGGCATCGGGGGCGTGCAGGGCTGTCCGCCGCAGACCAGTGACAGCAGGCACTGCCAGACGCCCGAGTGCTCGCTGTCGACGGGCAGCAGCTTCGAGCCGGACTTCATCGCCTCGGGCACGACCAGCGCGCCGCCGGCGACGATGGTTTCCTTGTTGGCCAGCGCGATGTCGCGTCCGAGGCGGACGGCTTCAAGCGTGGGCTCCAACCCCGCCGCCCCCACCATTGCCGCGACGACGAGGTCGCACTCGACGGCGCGCACCAGCCTAGACGGCGCGTCCGGCCCGGTGAAGAACTCCGTCCGTGAGAGCGCAGGCGCGTCGAGCCGATCCAGTGAGACCGGGTCGGTCAGCGCCGCGTGGCGCACGCCGAACACCTCGGCCTGTTCCGCCAGCCTCGGCGCGTTGGAGTGGGCCGCGAGCGCGACGACCTCGTACCGTTGCGACCAACGCCCCGCGTCGCCCAGCGCGTTCAGGTGCGCCACGCACTCGAGCGCCTGCACGCCGACCGACCCGGTCGAACCGAGCACGATCACGCGCCGGCAGGGCAGAGCGCTCGCCGGATCGGGCAGAGGAAGATCCATTGGCGTCGGCCCCCTACTCGTCGCGCTTGGCCTTGTTCAGCTCGCTCGGCCCGACCTTGCGGCGCGAGCCGAAGATCCCGCGCCGGGGCGGCGGGACCAGCACGAGCTTGCTCGGATCGTCGACGACCTTCGCCGGGATCGCGCTGGGCTTGGGCTTCGGCTCGGCGGGCGGGCTCGGCCTGGTCTGCCCGGCGCTGCCTTTGGGCTCCGGACCGCTCTGCCCCCGGCCGCGCGCGCCGCCAGAGCCGCGCGAGTCGCTAGAGGCGGACCTATCGCCAGAACCGGACCGTTCTCCCGAAGCGGCGTTCTCCTGCCCGCCCGAAGCCTCGGCGTTCTCGCCCGAGCCCTTGCGGCGGCGACGCCTGCGGCGCTTCTTCTTGCGACGGGGCTCGCCGTTCTCGTCGAGCTCCGGCCCGTCGCCTTGTTCGTCGTGCGGGCCGTCGTCGGGTCCGCCTCTCGATCCGTCGCTGGGCGCTTCGTTCGAGCGCTCGTTCTGACCGCGCCTCCGTCCTTCCGACCGACCATCGGACTGGCGGCCAGATTGGCGATCAGTCACTTGATCATCCTCTGGCGCGTCTCGGTCCGAATCGGCATCGGCGTCGCCCTGCGTCTGCGGCGACGACCGGTCGGGGCGTGCGCCCTGGGCCTCGCCCTGCTGTTCGCCCTGACCATCCCCGTCGCCCTTGCGCTTGCGGCGGCGCCGGCGCTTCTTCTTTTTCTTGCCGCCGGCCTCGTCCTGTTGCGCACCCGAAGCGTTGCCCGATCGGTCGCCCGGGCCGTCGTCGGGCGTGTCGAGCGGATCGGCCTCGGCTTCGAGCGCCTCGGGCTCCGCCGGCGCCTGCTCTTCGAGCGGGTCGACCGCCCAGTCGTCGATCTCGTCGTCGTCCCGCTCGCCCGCCCATGGGCTGAACTCGGGCCTCGACGCGAGTTTCGGCAGCCGGTCGATCGCGACATCCGCCCCGTTCTTCTCGTACGCGTAGAAGGTCACGCGGTCGGTGCCGCCGGCCTCGGAGATCCGCACATCGACGGTTTTGCCCGTCAGGCGCTCGATCCGCGTGAGCGAATGACGCTTTGACGAGAGGAGCGAGCCGGCGATCCTCGGGCCCACCACCATCTCCACACGCGCCACCCGGTCGTGGCTGAGCAGCAGCATCAGCTCGCGCAGAGCGTCGGCCGCGACGCTCCCACCGCGCTGGATCAGCCCGCGCCCGCGGCACGACGGGCACTCTTGGAAGTGCGTCTTCTCGTGGCTGCTCCGCATCCGCTGGCGCGTCATCTCCAAGATCCCGAACTGACTGATCGGCAGGATCGTCGTCCGCGCCCGATCCCGCTTCAGCCGGTCGCGGAAACGCTGCTCGATCGCCTTGCGGTGACGCGACGAACGCATGTCGATCAGGTCGTGGATCACCAGCCCGCCGAGGTCGCGCAGCCTCAGTTGGCGGCAGATCTCGTCGGTCGCCTCCAGGTTCGTCTGGTACGCGTTGCTCTCGGCGTCGTTGGCGCCGCGGCTCTTGCCGCTGTTGACATCGATCGCCACCAGCGCCTCGGTCTCGTCGATCACCAGGCGGCCGCCCGAGGGCAGGGGCACCTCGCGCGCGTGGATGTTCAGGATCTGGCGTTCGATCCCGAACGCCTCGAACATCGGGGCGCGACCGGTGTACTGCATCAGCCTCGCGGCTGCGCGCGGCGAAACGATCTTCATGAAGCGTGAGGCCCGGGCCAGCGCCGCGGGGTGGTCGATCACCACCTGGTCGACCTCGTTGGTCATCAGGTCGCGCAGCGTGCGCACGAGCAGGTCGCTCTCGGTGTAAAGAAGGCGAGGCTTGCTCCCCTGCGAGCGGCGCTTGTCCATGTCCTTCCACAGACGCAGCAGGTACGCCAGATCCCGCTTGAGCTCCATCTTCGTCCGGTCCAGCCCGGCGGTCCGCAGGATGAACCCGAACCCCTCGGGCAGGTCCAGCCCATCGAGGATGTCGCGCATCTTCCGGCGCGTCTCCTCGTCCTCGACCTTGCGGCTCACGCCCACGCGGTCCATGTTGGGCATCATCACCAGGAACCGGCCCGGGATGCTCAGGTAGCTCGTCAGCGTCGGGCCCTTGGTGCCCACGCCCTCCTTGAGCACCTGGACCAAGACCTCCTGCCCCCGGCGCAGCGCCTGCTGCATCGGCGGACGCTCGCGCCGGGGCGTCTTTTTGCCCACACGCTCGGTCTCGTCGGCGTCGGCGCCCGGGAAGTACATCGGATGCAGGTCAGAGACATGCAAAAACCCGTTCTCGCCGATCCCGAAGTCGATGAACGCCGCCTGGATCGACGACTCGACATTGATCACACGCCCCACATAGATGTTGTTGACGCGGCTGACCTCGTTCGTCGGCTCGGCGTAGTACTCCTCGAGCTTGCCGTCCTCAACGATCGCGACGCGGCACTCCTCGCCGGGCACATAGTTGATCAGCATGCCCACATGGGGCGAAGGGCCCGATGGCTTCTCGTCGTCCTCGGGCTCGACCGACGCCCGCTCGCTTCGGCGTGAACGCGTGCCGCCCGATCTGCTGTCTGATCTGCCCTCCGTCCTGCCGCCCGAGCGGCCGCCCGAACGCCCGCGGCCAGCGGGCTTCTCCGCCCGCTCGCCGCGCTCGTCCTGGCTGTCGTCGGCGCTTTCGACGGCGCTTTCCTGTTCGGCTGACTCCTGGCCCTCGCCCGAGTCATCCTGCACAGCGGCGTCCTGCTTGTCGCCCCCGCCCTTGCGCCGACGCCCTCCGCGCCGACGACGACGCTTCTTCTTCGGCGCGCCGTCGTCTTCGCCGGACGCGTCATCCTCCTCGCCTTCCGGCGCTGCGTCTCTCTCGGCGCCGCTGTCAGACTCCGCCTCGGTCTTTTGATCTGCCGAAGGAGCGGTATTTTCAACCGCGGTGATCGGGCGTTCCTTCACAGCCCGACGCTCGACTTCGACCTCCGGCGCGTCGACCGCCTCGCCCGAGTCGTCGGCCGGCGCCGACTTGGTCGAACGCTTCCGAGTCGTCTTCTTGCGAGAAGTCTTCTTTTTCGCGGGCTTGGGGCCGTCGGCAACAGCGCCGTTCTCGGGCTCGCTCGCAGTCGACGGCTCGTTCGCGTCCGGTTTGGTTGCGGACTTGGTCGCGGTCTTCGACGAGCGCTTTCGCCGTGTCTTCTTCTTGGCAGGCTTGGCCTCGCTCTGTGGCGTGGGCTCGCTCGAATCCGGCGAGATTCCGGGCTGATCGCTGTCAGCCTGCTCGCTCTGATCCCGCTTGCTCTGGTCGTCCATGCATGGTCTTTCGCGCTCCGGGAGTGCGTGCGCCTGCGCGCAGCCGAACCGCCAGCCCCCGGCCTGTTCGGCCGGAAGTTGCTGCGGCGCTGTGCTGCGCGCGATCGCTCGCCATCTGCGGAGCCTGTGTCGCGGCCGTCGTCCGGCCCTCTTCGGGGCCGACGCGGGTCGGAAACTTCTGGGGGCGGGAGGGAGGCGCAATGCCTCAAAAACGCTCCCGACCGCCCGAGCCAAGATCGGCTGCGGGCGGGACGGCCCCTGTGCTTTCCGGCCGCGCGGACGCCGGGCGTCCGGCCGGTGGTGTTCTGTCGCCTCCGGCATCGACCGAAGCCCCTCGGCGTCGGTCAGGCTTCGACGGAACGCCCGTCGAAGGCCTCGGGCACGAGCTGTCGGGCCTGATCTCGGAGATACGCCGAGATCTGGGCCGCCGAATCGAGCGTGAACGCCTTTCGGGCGATCTGCTCGCAACGATGCATCGGCACGCCCCGGACCACCCGCTTCAGATTGGGCAGCGCCGACGCGGTCGCCGAAAGTGTACGCAACCCCAGACCCATCAGCAGCAGCGCGTACTCGGGGATGCTCGCCGACTCCCCGCAGATCGACACCGGGATGTCGTTCCGCCGGCCAGCATCCACGATCTGGCGGATCAGCCGGATCACCGCCGGGTGGTGCGGGTCGTACAGGTGCGCCACCTGTTCGTTGGTCCGATCGACCGCGATCGTGTACTGGATGAGGTCGTTGCTCCCGATCGAGAAGAAATCCGCCTCGCGCGCGAACATGTCGGCGATCACGGCCGCCGAAGGCGTCTCGACCATCATCCCGATCGGGATGTCGGGGTCGAAGTCCACCCCCGATTCGCGGAGGTCTTCCATGACATCCCGCACATACAGCCTCGCCTGGCGGAACTCTTCAACCCCCGAGATGAGGGGGAACATCAGCTTCACAGGCCCGAGCGACGACGCACGCAGAATCGCGCGCAGCTGCGTCTTGAACATCGGCAGCGAGCGCAGGCAGTACCGGATACTGCGGCAGCCCAGGAACGGGTTCCGCTCCGGCTGCTCGACACGCTGCTGGGTGTACTTGTCCGCCCCGAGGTCGACCGTGCGGATCGTCAGCGGCAGCCCGTCGAGCAGCTCGATGCACTTGGCGTACGCCTCGTAGTGCTCTTCCTCGCTGGGCTCGTGGTCGGAGGTGAGGTAAAGAAACTCCGTCCGATAAAGCCCGACGCCCCCGCCGCCGACCTCGACCACGCTCGCGGCTTCCTCGGGGAACTCGATGTTGCCCATCAGCTCGATGCGGTGCCCGTCGGGCGTGACCGCCTCGAGCGAGGCCAGCTCGCCGAGCGAGACCCGGAATCGCCGGCGCTGCTCGGCGTACTCCTTGTACTGCTCGGCGGTCTCCTCGTCGGGGCTGAGGATCACGCGGCCGCGGTGCCCGTCGACGATCACAGACTCGCCGTCGATCGCCAACTCGCTCGCCCTTCGGCAGCCGACCACCGCCGGCAGTCCCAGCGCCTTGGCGACGATGGCGGTGTGGCTCGTCCTGCCGCCGAGATCGGTGACGAACGCCAGCACCTTGTTTTTATCGAGATTGACGGCCTGAGAGGGGGTCAGGTCGCGGGCGATGACGATCGCGTTCATGCCGATCTCGGCCAGTCGCGACCGTCGCGCGCCGACCAGGCGTTCGAGCACGCGATCGGCGAGATCGCGCACATCGTCGGCCTTTGTGGTGAACGAGACCTCGTTCATCGACCGGAAGCGGTCGCCCCACATCCGGAAGACCTCGCTGACGGCAGACTCGGCCGCGATGTGCTCGGTGCGGATCTTGTCGCGCACCGGCTCGATCAGCGCCGAATCCTGCAGCATGCCGAGGTGGACAAGGAAGATCCTCGCGGCGTCCTCGCCGATCTCCGCCTTCGCCCGCTCGTGGACATGGCGGAGGTCTTCGACCGCGGCCTCGCGGGCCTTCTCAAAGCGGGCGATCTCTTCCTCGGTCTGATCGGGGGCGATCGGCCGGCGCACAATCCGAGCGCTCAGGTCGTCGAGGACGAAGACCCGTCCCGCGGCGACACCCTCGGAAACCGGAATGCCTTCCAGCGACTCCACCAGCCGATACTCCCCGCGATCGTCGGCGGAATAGCGGATCCGCCACGATCGAAGCCGTGATTATGCGGACCCCACACGCCCCGGCGCGTGCTCGGGAGGGGGGCCGTGCCGGGCGTCAAGTGTAGCAGGCGGCGGGGTGGGGTCCGGGATCGTTGCGGATCGGCGAGACTGAGACACAGAGGCTCAAGGGCTTGACTCGGACGAGCCGATGACCTCTGATACATGAGTTGCCGGCGGCCGGCAGGACGGGCGTCCTGACCAGAGCCGCCAACGCTGCCGCGGACGAGTTCGAAACTTCTTGTTCCCCTCGCGGCGGCGTTCTAGGCCCGAAATCAGAGTGTGGTGGTATGAGGACGCTGACCGGCATTCTCGAGTGGCCGCAGCGCGCCGAGGGACGCGTACGCCAGGTCCATGGCGATGCGATACTCCAAAGCGCAGACGACCCGTTCGTGCCCGTCGCCTTCGGCGAACGCTTCAGCCTGCGCAACGGGCTGGAAGTCACCGTCGAGGTCGTCGACAGAAAACCGAGGCGCCGGCGGCGAGGACGCTCGGCGGCGCCCAAGAACGCCCGCCCGGTCGTCGACCAGATCGTCGCCATCGAGGGCATGGACCCCGCCGAGTACTCAGAGCGGTCCAAGCCCTTCGAGAATCTCACCTCGATCGACCCGCAGCCGAGGCTCACCCTCGAGTACCCCGGCTGCGCCGTCTCCTGCCGCCTGATCGACCTGTTCTGCCCGATCGGGCGTGGCCAGCGGGGCCTGATCGTCAGCCCCCCCAAGGCGGGCAAGACGACCCTGCTCAAAGAGATCACCGCCTCGATCCTCACCAACCACCCCGACATCCAGGTCTTCGCCCTGCTGATCGACGAGCGGCCCGAGGAGGTCACCGACTTCCGTCGCAGCTTCACCGGCGAGGGCCACCCCTGGGCCTCAGACCGCTTCAAAATGCTCGCGTCGAGCAACGACCACGACACGGCGCGCCACATCGCCGTCAGCACCATGTGCGTCGAACGCGCCAAGCGCATGGTCGAGGCGGGCAAGCATGTTGTCATCGTGCTCGACTCGCTCACACGCCTCGGGCGCGCTTTCAACCGCTCCAACCGCCACGCCAACTCCGGACGCACCATGTCCGGCGGCATCGACTCCAGAGCCCTTGAGATCCCCAAGCAGATCTTCGGCGCCGCGAGAAACACCGAAGACGGCGGCAGCCTCACCGTCATCGCCACCTGCCTCGTCGAGACCGGCAGCCAGGGCGACCAACTCATCTTCGAGGAGTTCAAGGGCACCGGCAACATGGAGCTCATCCTCGACCGCAAGATCTCCGAGCGCCGCCTGTACCCGGCGATCAACCTCGCCGCCAGCGGCACCCGCAAGGACGAACTCCTGCTGGACCCGAAGACCCACGCGACGATCACCGCCCTGCGCCGACGCATGCTCAACATGCCCCCGCCGCAGCAGGTCGAACAGCTTCTGGCCGCGATGGACCGCTTCGAGACCAACGCGCAGCTCGTGGGGCTGAGCGCGGGCTGAACATCGCCCAAGGGCGTGCTCGGAGCACCAAAACCGCAAGAAAAAAACGCCGCCCGATCGGGCGGCGTTTTCGTGGATTCGAAATCTCGCGGCCTCAGCCGCCGGCGGCTTCGGCGTCGCTCTGGCCGCCCTCTGCACGCTCGAGGTACTCGTCGATGATCGAGCGGATGTTGTTGTAGGTCTCGTTCTCGCGGTAGCTGTCGACGGTGCCGATGATCTGGCCCTCGAAGCCGACGATGACGAAGGTCGGGAAGACGCGCACGCCGTAGTCACGCCGGACCTGATCGGCCTCCAGCAGCATGCGGAAGCGGTAGTCGTTGTCGTTGACGAACTTCTTGGGGGCCGCGGGGTCGCGCTCGCGGAAGCTCAGGGCCACCGCTTCGACGGGCTTGCCCTCGTAGTGGCGGGCGATGCGGTCGAGGTCGGGTGCGGCACGCACCGCGGGGGGCGCCCAGGTGCCGAAGAACATCAACACGCCGACGCGCCCGCGCAGGTCTTCGAGGCTCACATCATCGCCGTGGATGTCGCTGAGGGTGAACGCCGGGGCTCGGCGGACCTGGTCGACCTCCTCGCCCGGCTCCTCGGCGGCGCGGTTCAGGTCCGGGCGGGCGGCGCGGAGCTCCGCCTCGTCGCGGTACCCGTCGGGCGCGCTGATCTCCAGCTGCGACATCGAGACTTCGGTTCCTGCCGCGAGATTGCGGTAGGTCGTGGTGATCGAGCCGGAGATGTTGATCTCGCCGCTGACGCTGAACGCGTCCTCGACACGGCGAGGCAGGCGGTCGTCGACGCCGATGTAGAACTTCGTCCGACGGATCCCGCCCGGCACGGGCATCACGACCACATCGCACTCGACGCCGTCGACCGTCACCCGCTCGCCCATGCTCAGGTCTTCGGCCTGCAGCACGCGGGCGAAGGGCTCGGAGCCGAAGATGTCGGCGGGGATCAGCGGGCTGGTGAGGAACTGCTCGGGGTCGCGCCTTGCGGTCCGCTCGGTCCGGTCGCGGACGAGCTTGCGGTCGTGGTCGATCCAGCGGAGCGTGTCGCTGAGGCGGTAGACATCGAAGACCGTCTCGTCACGCCCGCCCGGGCGGGCGCTGCCGGTGATCCGGAAGGCCCAGGGACGCAGCTCGTCGCCACGCTGGCCGGTGCGACGGGCCATCAGGTCCGCGGTCGTGTCTTCGGCGGGCAACTCGGCGAACCGAACCACCTCGGCGGTGATCGTCTCGGTGTTCTTGATCGCCTCGGCGGACTCCTGCAGCACGCGCCGGGCCTCCTCGGGCGTCGCGAAGGCGCCCTGGGAAAGCATCACCAGCACGCCGGCGGCAGTCGCTCGGAACATCTTCATCTGGGCATCCTCCGTTGTGCCGCCGGTCTTGGGGGGAGAGGGCGGCGGGCTGACCCCGCGCCGTCTCACTCCGGGCGGCCGTGGGTCTGTCATTGCATGCGTCATTCGGTCCGGACCGGTGATGATACGGGCGACCCCCCCACCGAGGTTCAATCGGCCGCCGCAAGCAGCGCCGCCAGCGTCGCCCCCGGGTCTTCGGTCTTCATCAGGTGCTCACCGATGAGCACCAGACCAATTCCAGCCTCGGCGAGCCGGCGCAGGTCCTCGCCAGAACGGATCCCCGACTCGCTGACCAGCCTCGACGGATCCTCCATGCG
>SLFH01000153.1 GCA_007124345.1 Phycisphaerales bacterium
CTCCTCGACGCGTCCGAGCACGCGCTCGGTCGTCCCGCCCCATCGCTGCATGCGGTCGCGGAGCGCCGTGGCGGTGTCTCTGGCCGCGCTGATCGTCTCGCGGACCTCGGCGACGGCCGGGTCGACCTCGGGGGCGACGCGGTCGAGCAGGTCGTTGGTGCGCTGGACGGTCTCGGTGATGCCGTCGAGGATGTCGCGCAGGGCGTTGCGCTGCTCGGGTCCGAAGCCGGCCTGGGCGAGGAACGGGGGCGGCGCGAGCGTGCCTCGGATGACGCCGCCCTCGTCGAGGCGAGCCGAACCCGGCCCGCCTCCGGCGGAAACGAAGTCGACCACGCTGTTGGCGCCGAAGAGCGGGCGCTCCATCACGACCAGCGCGTCGTCGAAGAGGGGGATGTCGGCGAGGATGCGGACGCCCACCTCGACGGCGCCCGGCCTTCTGGAGGTCGGTTCTCTGTAGAAGTCGACGGAGGTCACGCTGCCGATCCGCTGCCCGCCCAGGGTGACGGGCGAGCCGGGGCGGAGGCCCGCGGCGCCGTCGGCGAGGCTGAAGCGGACGGTGTAGTCGCTTCGGTTTTCGAAGTCGATGCCGCTGATGATCGCGCTGACGACCACCGCCGCCACGAGCGAGCCGAGCAGGAAGAGCCCGGCCATGACGTTGTTGGCTTTCTTGCCTCTGCTCAAGGCGGCTTCTCCCGCCGGACGCTAGGAGCGCGTCGGCTGCAGGCTCGGGGTCTGGGTGACTGTGGTGCCCACGCCGAAGAGGGCTTCTTCGTAGGCGCGGGTCTCCTGGCGTTCGGTGAGGGGCCCCTCGGCCTCTCCCCTGAGAAACTGACGGATCAGGCGTTCGCCCTCGGGTCGCGAGGCGGCTTCCTGCGGCGGGCTATCGCGGAGCTCGCGGTACCACTCCAAGGGCTCGACACGGAGCATCCGCCCACGGTCGAGCATCGCTATCCGGTCGGCGATCGTGAACGCCGAGTCCATCTCGTGGGTGACCACGACGCTGGTGACGCCGAGCTTGCGGCTCAGGCTGATGATGAGCTGGTCGATCTGTGAGCTGGTGACCGGGTCGAGCCCGGCCGAGGGCTCGTCGTAGAAGAGGATCTGGGGGTCGAGGGCGAGGGCGCGGGCGAGGCCGGCGCGCTTCTTCATGCCCCCGGAGATCTCGGCGGGGTACTTGTCGGCCGCGTGGAGGAGGCCGACGAGCTCGAGCTTGATCTTCACCTGGATGTCGATGATGTCCTGGTCGAGGTCGGTGTGCTCGATGATGGGCAGAGCGACATTCTCGGCGATGGTCATCGAGTTGAAGAGCGCGCCGGACTGGAAGAGGATGCCGAAGCGCTTGCGGACTTCGTTCATCCGCTTCTCGTTGAGCGAGCAGATGTCACGGCCGAGGAGTTCGATCGACCCTTCCTCGGGCGTGAGCGAGCCGATCATCAGGCGGAGCATGGTGCTCTTGCCCGAGCCCGAGCCGCCCATGATGACCATGGTCTCGCCGGTCCGGATGTCGAGGTTGATGCCGTCGAGCACCGTCTGGCTGCCGAAGCGCTTGACGACCCCCCGCATACGGATCGCGACCTCTGTCTCAGAGTGTGCGCGATGGGCGTGGTTGTCGGCGGAAGTGCGTGGCATCGGGGAAATATAGATCGGCCGCCGGCCGGGTCCGCTCGACACGGGGAGGGGCCGCGCTCGCATGTCCTTGTTCAGGGGGGCGGGGTGCTGTGGGGTGTCAGGTCTCGGCGTCGGCACGGAGCAGCGCGCGGGCCATCGCGTGGTTCAGCGCGTGCCCGGCCTTTGTCGCCGTTACGACGCCGTGGATCGGACGCCCGACCAGCGCGAGGTCGCCGATCAGGTCCAGGAGCTTGTGGCGGGCGGGCTCGTTCTCGAAGCGGAGGATGTTCTCGACAGGGCCGCCCTCGCCGATCACGAGCATTTCTTTGGCGCTGAGGTGTTTGAAGAGCCCGGCCGCGGCCATCTGCTTCGCCTCCGCCTCCAGCGAGAAGGTCCGCGCGGGGGCGACCTCCTCGGCGTAGCGGGCGTGGGCGTCGGGGCTGCCCGAGTCCCAATCGGCCTGCTGCGGCTGGATGGGCGCCCCGGGCCCGTAGTCGAGCTCGTAGCGGTACAGGCACCCGGACTGGTCGGCGGGTCTGGGCTCGGCGGTGATGCGTCCGCCCCGCCCGTCCTCGACCGTCACCGGCTCGCGGACCATCAGGGGCTCGACAGTGCTTTGCAGGTCGAGCAGGCCTGCGGCGGTCAGGGCGTTGACGATCGGGCCGCCCGAGCCGTCGAAGATAGGGGGCTCTGGCCCGTTGATCTCGACAATCGCGTCGGTGACGCCCAGGCCGGCCAGGGCGCTGAGCACATGCTCGACGGTCCAAACGATCGCGTCGGCGTCCTCGCCCGAGGCGAGGGCGGTGCAGCGGGGGGGGATCGAGGCGAAGGCGGGGTGGATCGGCGCGTCGCTCAGGCAGGCGATCGTCGCGGGGAAAAGAGACTCACCGAGCCTGACAAACAGGCCGGGCTCCGTCTCGTGGCGGGGCAGGACGGTGCAAGAGGACTTCACGCCGGAGAAGAGCGTCACGCCGGAGAGCTCGGCCGGGCCCGAGAGTGTGCGGCGTCGGACGCTGGGCGGGCGTTGGGTCACGCGCCGTTCCCGGCGGTGTCCTGCCCGGCGTCGCCCGGGTGCTGGAGTTGCTTGCGGAGCTTGCGGTAGTCCCGCATGAACGAGGCGAGATTGCGCAGGGCGGCGTAGTTCTCGGTCATCTGTCGGGCCGGGCCGGCGGGGACGCCCGCCCACGTCTCGCCGGCGGGGATGTCCTTCATCGTGCCCGAAGAGGCGGCCAGGGTTGCACCTGCGCCGATCGAGATGTTGTCGCTGACGGCGGCGCGCGCCGCGAGCACGACCCCGTTGCCCAGCGTGACCGAGCCGGCGATGCCGACCTGCCCGCAGATGATGCAGCAGCGTCCGATCTTGGCGTTGTGCCCGATCTGGACGAGGTTGTCGATCTTGGTGCCGGCGCCGATGAATGTGTCGTCGAGCTTGCCGCGGTCGATGCACGAGTTGGCGCCGACCTCGACCTCGTCCTCGATCGTCACGCCCGCCAGGTGGGGCACCTTGACCAGGCCTTTGCCGTCGGCGGCGGGGCGGAAGCCGAAGCCGTCGGCGCCGATGGTGCAGTTGGCGTGCAGGAGGCATCGCTTGCCGATGCGGCAGGCGGCGCCGATGTAGACGCCGGGCATGACGCGTGTGCCGGCGCCGATGGAGGAGCCGCGCCCGATGTAGATATTGGCCACGAGCACCACGCCTTCGCTGACGACCGCGCCGGCCTCGACGATGCAGCCCGGGCCGATCGAGGCGCCGCCCGAGACGCGGGCTGATGGGTCGACCGAAGCGGTGGGGTGCACGCCCGGCTCGACGGGTGGCTCGCCGGGGGCGGCGGCCTCGAGCAGGCGGATCATCGCGAGATCGGCGTCGTCGACGACGAGCAGCGCCCTTGATGTGGCGTCGTGGTCGGGCACCTCGATGCCCGTGCTGACCAGCGCCGCGGAGGCGTCGGACTGGCCCCACGCCTTGGCGTACCGCTCAGAACGGATGAACGAGAGCTGGCCCGGCCCGGCGGCGTCGAGCGTCGCGAAGCCCGTGAGCTCGATGTCCGATGGCCCGTCGAGCTTCGCGCCGAGCATCGCCGCCAGCGCGCCTGTGGTGGCCGAGAAGCGGCCGATCGCCGGCGCTTCTGCTGCTTGTTGGGTCCGTCCGGTCAAGATCAGCGCCCCGCCGCGTGGTTGTTGTTCATGCGAGTGGCGACCGCCTCGGTGATGTCGATTGCGTCGTTTGCGTACAGGATTCTTTTGTCCTTGAGCAGCGCGTCGCTGATGGCCTGGGCGCCGCGATCGATGCGGGGCACCTGGCGAGAGCGGTCGTCGAGCAGGACGAGGTCGTACCCCCGCTCGCCGGAGATCTCGCGGATCGCCGCGCCGATCTTGGGGTACATGTCGAGGATGATCCGCATCTCCTGGCGTTCGATGAGGGCGGTGTAGCCCTGCTCGCGGGCGCCGAGCTCGCCTTCGCGCATCCGGAGATCCAGAATGCGGTCGTCGCGTTCGGGTCCGCTGAGGTTCATGGATTCGAGGTCTTCCATGCGGCTCTGGATCTGGCGCTGGCGGTTCTGCAGGTCTTCGCGGAGGCGCTGCGCCTCCCGGCCGACTTCCTCGTTGCGCTCGCGCATCTCGTCGAGATTCTGGAACAGCCTCACCAGGTCGACGATGGCGACCGAGGTCGGGGCAGCGCGCATCTGCGCGTTGTTCGCCCCGGCCTTGAACGCAAAGCCGGAGGCGATCAGGGCGCCGAGCGCGCCCGCGACGAGAATACCCCTGAAACCGGCGGGTCCGGGTTTCATGCAAACCTCCGTCTGTTGGAGAGGATGATACCGCCGCGACGGCGGGCCGTCTGAAACTGCGCTCCTTCCGCCCCGCGCGTGTCCATGCGACAGGCGAGCGGCGTGGGGCCCGGGCCTTCAGAAGGGCAGGTCGATCGTGAAGGTGAAGACCCGCTCGCGGTCGCCCTGGCTGACAAGGGGGAACCCGAAATCGAACGCGATCGGGGCGGGCGAGAGGGGGGTCTTCAGGCGGAGGCCCGTTCCCGCGGTGACCCGGTACTCGTTGAACCCGAACGATTCCTGCACGGTCCCCGTGTCAACGAAGAAGACCATCGCGAGGACGTCGTCGTAGATGGGCTGCTTGAGCTGGGTGCCGAAGAAAAATTCCCAGGAACCGCCGACGGTATCGCGGCTTTGCTCGCCGGTGTCGGCGCGGACGCCCCTGGGGGCGACGGCCCTGAAGTTGAAGCCCCTGAACGACCGCCCGCCTCGGTACAGGCGTTCGAAGACCGGTGCGTCGCTCTGGCCCTGGGGGATGTAGGCGGCCTCGGTCTGGAAGCGGAGGGTGGTCTTGTTGCCCATGAAGTCCTCGTCGAGGGTCAGGTAGAGGTTGTGCTCGGCGCGGAGCTTGGTGAAGTCGTAATCGCCCCCGAGGAGGCCGACCTGCTCTGCCGCGAAGGCCAGGCGGGTGCCCCGCCCGGGGTCGAAGGGGTTGTCGATGGTGTTGCGGGTCAGGCCGACCGAGAGGCCGGTGAGCTGGCTCTTGCCCTCGACATCGAAGATGTCGGTGGGGGAGCTGGGGCGGACATCGCTGATGTCGATGTCTTCCAGGCGGAGGTCGGCAGAGCCGGTCCAGAGGGTGCCGAAGCGGCGTCCGACGCGGAGGTTGACGCTCATTCGACGCTCGTCGTACTCGCGGAAGAAGCGGTCGCGGAGCTGGAAGCCGACGCTGCCGGAGTAGTCTGAGTCGAAGAGCGAAGGCTCGGAGAGCGAGATGCGGTAGGTCTGGATCTCGGTGCCCGGGCTGGCGATGAGGTTGAGGGTTTGGCCGCCGCCGCGGAAGGACCGGCCCGAGAGCAGGTCGCCGACGGAGTCTGGCGGGTCTGTGATGTCGAAGTTTCGTTGGACGAGGCTGATGGTGCCGGTGAGGCCGGAGTCTGAGCTGATGAAGCCGCCGATGTTGATCGAGCCGGTGTTGGTCTCGACGACCTGGACGAGGATGTCGCGGTAGCCGGGCTCGAGGGGGTCCTCCGGCTGGATGGTGATGCGCGGCGCGTCGGTGGGACGCCCGCCCATCTGGCGCCCGTCGGCGAACAGGCCCGACCGCAACAGCGCGTTGGTCGAGCTGGTGACCTTGGTCTGGTCGAGCGGGCGGTCTGGGCGGAGGTCGATCCTGCGCCGGATCACCTCGTGGCGAGTGACTGTGTTGCCCGAGATGATGACCTCGCCGGTCCTCATCGGCCTGCCGGGGTAGAACTCCAGGAGCAGGTCGATGCGTGTGGGGTCCTCGGGGTCTCTGATCTCGATCTTGCGGAACCTCGGCCCCCCCTCGCGGACATCGACGAACCCGAGCGAGCCGAACGCCGCCTCGATCTTCCGGATCGACGCGTTGATCTTGTCGCGGCTGTAGACATCCCCGGGCTTGAGCTCCATGAGCCCGGCGATCTGCGCCGAGCTGTAGGGCTCGGCCCGGTAAACGGCGTAGTCGCCCCCGGGCGTCCAGAAGACCTCCTCGCCCGGGCCCGCGGCCGAGACCGCGTCGGCGCGGTTCTGGTAGGTCCCGACGATCTGATCGGGGTAGATCGCCTGGACGCGCCGGAGCGAGCTGAGCTGCCCCTCGCGGATGATGAAGGTCACGATCGCCTCGCGCCCGTCGGGGCTCAGGCGCGGGGGGGCGCGGTCGACCTCGGTGTCGAGGTACCCCCTGTCCTCGTAGTACCGACGGATCGCGATGATGTCCTGCTCCAGCGCGTCGTCGTCAAGGGGCGTCCGGCGCAAGAGCGCCGACTCGCGCGTCCGGATCGCCGATCGCAGCTCCCGGTCGCTGAAGACCGTGTTGCCCTGGAAGCGGACCTGCGTCACGCGGATGCGCTCGCCCTCGGTGACGGTGTAGAGCACCACGGCTCTCCCGTCGGCGTCGACCTCGTAGTCCCAGCGGATCACCGCCCGCCCGTACCCCTTCTCGCGGTAGATGTCCTCCATCTCGCGGGCGGCCCGGTCGAGCTGGAAGCGGTCGATCGGCGTGCCGTCCAGCAGCGCCGCGGCGGGCGCGAGGTCGCGCGATCGGACGCGCGTGTTGCCCCTGATCTGCACATCGCGGATCACCGGCTGCTCGACGACGGTGTAGATGACATCGACCGTGCCGTCGGTGTTCAGGCGCACGCCCGCGTCGACGCGTGCGAAGCGTCCGAGGCGGTTGAGCCTCGTCAGGTCCGAGGAGACGGTCGAGGCGATGAAGGGCGCCCCGGCGAGCACGCGGATCTGGTTCTCCGCCAGGCGACGTGTCGGCCCTTCGAGGGTCTCGGTGACGGTTTCGCCGTTGAGCGGGCGCTCGACGAGGATCTCCAGCCGGCGCACGGGCCGGTTCTCGTAGATGGAGAGCTCGCCCTCGGGGACGATGCCCGCCTCGCCGACGGCCTGGCCGAGGGAGGCGGGCGTGCCGGCCAAGAGCGCCAGCGCGACGGGCAACCACGCCGCTCGGGCGGCGGCACGGTTCTGTCGGATGTGGGCTCTTGGAGGGGTCACGGCAGGCGGGGACGATATCGCCCCGGCGCGCCATCCACAAACCGATGGTCACATTCGATCTGTCCCGTCGCCCTCCGGTCCCGCTGTGGATAACCCGTTGGCCGGCTGGTCAGGGCCTGTCGGTTCGCTACACTGACGCCCCGCTCGCCGAGATCGCGCTCGGCGCGGGCTGGTTCGGGCCGGACGCCTACTTCCGCCGGCCTCTCAGGGGATTTGCTGGAGGATGCCCATGGATGGGTGGTTTGTGTTGACGCGCCGCGCGGCGTTGCTGGCCGCGGGTGTGCTCTCTGTCGTCGCCTCGCTGACGCTGGTGTACTGCCTCGTCACGCCCGGTCGCATCGAGTCCCTGCCCACGCTGGGCATGCTGCTGCCGACGATCATGCTCGTGCTGCCCGGCTCGACGCTGCTTTCGATCAGGCTGGAACGCCAGGCCAGAAAAGACGCCGCGAAGGCGATCTCCACCCCACCACCTCTCGATCGCGCGGCGTGACTCTGTTTTCCAGTTCGGCTTCTCTGGACAGCACGGCTCGCCGAGTCGTGTCTTCAGAGTGTTCTCCGATCGACACGCAGCCCGCCCGCTGAAAGCCCCGAAGGGGCGCGGGGTTGTAGCCACGGGTGCAAGCGTGCGCAGCACGCTGGAACCCGTGGAAAGCGTCATTCATTATCCCCCGCTCTGAAGGAGCGGAGGAAGCGCACGATCAACACCACGCGTTCCTTCGCCCCTTCAGGGCGAGGCATCTATAGATCCGCTCTCCACGGGTTGCGCTCCGACCGACGCTGCGCGTCGGACTGCGCTCCACCCGTGGCTACAACCGATCGCTCCTTTGGAGCGAGTGAAGCGCAGCGCTTACTGGATATTGACCGGCATCACCACATACACGAAGTCGCTGCCGGCCTTGATCACGCCCGGCTTTTTCGGCGTGCTTAGCTCGATGATGACCTCGGGCTCTTCGATCACTTTCAGCGCGTCGCTGATGAACGCGGGGTTGAACCCCAGCGAGATGTCGTCGCCCTTGTACTCGAGGAGATCGACGGTGATCTTCGACTCGCCGAGTTCCGGGGCGGCCGACGAGAGTTCGAGGGTCTTGTCGGCGGCGTTGAAGCTCATCTCGACGCCGCGGGACTCCTCGTTGGTCAGCAGGGCGGCCCTGCGGACGGCCGAGAGCATCACATCGCGATCGAAACGCACGATGATGTCCTGGTCTCGGGGGATGACATCCTCGTAGGGGGGGAAGCTGCCCTCAACGAGGTTGCTCGCCAAGCACGCGCGACCGGGGTCGTCGTTGCTCTCGGCGCCGATCGCGAAGTAGATCTGGTTGTCGGTGATCGCGATGCGGATGGTCTCGTCGGGGTCGTCGGCGAGCTTGAGCAGGGTGCTCAGCGCCTTGCTTGGGATGATGCAGGTGACGGCGCCCCCGTCCTTCTCGTCGGGGCCGAGGTTGGCCCGGGCGACGGCGAGGCGTCGGCCGTCGGTCGAGACGAACTCCAGGCGCTTGCCGTCACGCTTGAGCAGGACGCCGTTGATCGCGTAGCGGCTGTTTTCGCGCGCCGTCGCGAAGAGCGTCTTGGTGATCAGGCGCCGGAACGACGAGGCGGGGTGGCTGAAGACGGCCTTGGCGTTCTTGGCGGCCTCGGCGAACTCGGGGACGGCGGGGAAGTCCTTGGGGTCGTAGCCGAGCACTTTGAAGTAGGCGTCGGCCCCGCGGATGGTGCACGCGTCGCCCTCGGACTCGAAGGAGAGGTTGGCCTCGGCGTCCTCGGCCGAGATGATCTGGCGGATGGTTGTCGCCGGGAGGAGCGCCTCGCCCGGCTCCTGCACATCGACGCGCTCGGAGATCAGGCGGAGGGACATCTCGGCGTCGGTTGCCGCGAGCGTCAGGCGCCCGGTGTCGCCGGTCTTCTCGGCGATGAGCTTGATGCAGGTGAGCTGCGGCCTGGGCGTGCGGCTGGCGACGACACCCGACTCGATGTTGATGCCCTCAAGGAGGGCGGCGCGGTCGCAGATGACCTTCATGGGGGGTTCCCCTGGCGGTTGGACGGAAGTTGACCGGCGGACGCACGGGTGGGCATCCGACCCCACGACTCGTGTGCCGCGGGGCAAGTCTACCCCAGCGGGAGTGGGTGACGCGTGCATCTGTCACCAGACGACAGCGCGGGGTCGGGCGGCGTCGGCGGGGGGCGGCCGAGCAAGGTGGGTATTTTACCAGCAAATTCCGTTCCAATCGCAAGCGGAGGCCCCGGCGCGGTTGTCTGGGGGCAGCGAGCCGGCGATACTCCATTCCCGAGCGTCGGGCCGCAGGGTCGCGGTCAGACGGCTCTTGGGTTATCGGAAATGCTCCCGGAAGGTCGGGATCGCCGAGGCGTGTGCGCGCCAGGGGCCGATCCTCCGGCACAAAAGAAAGGAAGGCGTGGATGTCTTTCGACGCCGCCGTGCACGCTCAGGCCATCGAACTCGACCGTCTCTCCCTGGAAATGTGCGCCGCGGCGGGGTCGGGCCACCCGACCACGGCGATGAGCATCGGGCACATCGTCACGGTGCTCATGTTCCGCCAGATGCGCTGGAGCCCGGATTTCCCCGCATACCCCACCAGCGACCGCCTGGTGCTCAGCCAGGGGCACGCGGTCCCCGCGGTGTACGCCGCGGCGGCCAAGCTCGGCATGCTCATCGGCCCCGACCCCCAGAACATGCAGAAGCTGACGGTCGATGACCTGTCGACGCTGCGCGCCAACGACTCGCTGCTGGACGGGCACCCCAACCCGGCGATCGGCTTCCCCTTCTTCGACGCCGCCACGGGCTCGCTCGGACAGGGGCTGAGCATCGGCAGCGGCCTCGCCGACGCGGCGTTGCTGGATGACTCCGACCGCCGGATCTATGTCATCATCGGCGACGGCGAGGCGCGCGAGGGCCAGATCTCCGAAGCCCTCGACTACATCATCGAGCGCAACCTCACCCATGTGCTGCCGATCTTCAACTGCAACGGCTACGGGCAGTCCGACCGTGTCTCGCCCCAGCAGTCGCCCGAGAAGCTGGCCGCGAAGCTCGAAGCCTGCGGCTTCAAGGTCGTGACGATCGACGGGCACGAGCCCAAGCAGATCCTCGACAC
>SLFH01000400.1 GCA_007124345.1 Phycisphaerales bacterium
AAGTGTCTCGCGCGAATGACGCCGATCCCTGAGCGGAGCGAAGGGTCGGGTCTCTTGCGATCTCGATGACGATCGCCAAAGCGCCAGAGCGAGCAGAGTTGCCGCCCCCTACTCCATCTCCTCAACCTGCTTCAAGATCGACCTCGCCGGCGCCAGCGTCGTCTCGTTCTCGATCGCCCCCAGTACCACCCCCGCCACGACCGCCGCCCCCAGCGAGGACGCCGGGTCGAGCACGCCCGAGGCGCACACCAGCGCCAAGAGCACCGTCTGCGTCAAGGGCACGCCCCGCGCATGCAGTTCCAGCCAGCGGAGCGTCGTGCCCTTGCGCAGCTCGGCGCGACCGATCGCGCCAAGCGCCAGCGACGCCCCGAGCCACTGCGGCAGACCGGCGATCAACAGCAGCGCGACCGCCAGCACAGCGGGCGCCCACCCCGAAACGATCGCCGCGGGATCGGTCATCGAGACCACAAACGCCGTCAGCGGGGCGACACCCGCGTAGAGCGCCAGGGGCGTTGCGATCCTGCGCACGCGCCTGCGGCCGACCACCGCGGGCCTCGCGATCCATCCGATCACAAGCCCGCCGAGGGCGACGAGGGCGTAGCCCCGCATGTCCCCGCCGCCGAACACCGCCATGGCGCCGCACGCCGCGATCAACCCCGCGAACCCGTACCAGCCCGAGCCGGCCCGGCCGTGGAGGGCGACCCAACGCATCGGCAGGAGCGCGAACGCCGAGCCAGCGCCGGCCGCGGCCCCGACCACGATCGCGTCGTTCCGAGGCAGCGTGAACATCCGCTGCGCCAGCACCGCCACCAGCCCGGCCGTCACCACCACCGCGACGACGCCCGCGACCGCCAGCGCACGCCGGTCGTCGACCCGGAGCTTCTGTCTCGGCGATCGACCCGCGACCGCGGCGAGCGCGAAGACCCACGCCGCCAGCCCGGCGACGATCGCGCCAACCGCCTCGCGGTGGGCCTTCCTGGCTTCGTCGAGGCTTTGGCGGAAGGGGCGGAGCTCGGCGTCGAGCAGTTCGGCGAAATCCGCCTTGTGCTCGTCGAGCGCGACGGCGCTGACATCGGTCTCGCGGAGGACCGCCAGCTCTCGGTCGCGTTCGGCGATCATCTCGGTCCGGCGCGTCTCCAGCTCGCGCAATTCCTGCAGGCCGCCGACGGTCATCGAGGTGTGCAGTCCTGGCGCCGCGGCCCCGAGCACCATCGGCCCCAGCAGCACGCCCGCGATCGTCCCGCCGACGATCGCCGAAGCCGGCCGCCCCCCGGGCAGCCCGCTCCGGCGCAGCAGCACCCCCAAAACTGCGGCGACAACGATCAACAGCCCGAATCGCAAGAGCAGGATGGAAGGCTCGGTCTGCACGGTGCAATCGAGCGTAGACCCACGGGCCCCGCCCCTTCCCGGGCGGCCGCCCGAACCCGATGCGGGGGGACGCCGATGGCCCGACGCAACACCAGGACCCAGCGGGCGCCCGCCCGACTGATCCCGACCCAGCCGGTCCGGGTCGACCCCGTCGGCCCCGGCGTGGTGCTGACCTCCCGGATGATGCTCCGCCCGCTGCACTCTGGCGACCGCGAGGCGTTTGTTGAGGCGGTCGACGCCGCACGCCTCGCCCTGGAACGCTGGATGCCGATCCACGAGGAGGGCGAGGACGACCACGCCCTGTTCGACCGCCAGCTCCGCCTGACCGAGGAAGGCGAGTCGCACGGCACCGCCTTCCGGCGCGTCGGCGTGCTCGCCGACGGGACGATCGCCGGGGCGTTCAACCTCACCACCATCGAAAGGGGCCTGGACTTCCACGCCGAGGCGAACTGGTGGGTGCGCCCAGAGTTTTCCGGCCAGGGGCTGGGGGCCGAGGGCGTCGGCGCCCTGACCGACCACGCCCTGCGCCCCCCGCCCGCCGGGCTCGGGCTGCACAGCGTCAGCGCCTGGATCATCCCGAACAACACCGCCAGCGAACGCCTGGCCGAACGCCTCGGCTTCAAGAAGCAGGGCGAGAGCACCGAGCTCCGCCGAGTCGGAGGCGACCGCTGGATCAGGCACGCTCTCTACCAACTCCAGGCGGCGTGAGAACGGGGACAGACCTGTGGCACTGGCGGCTCGCCCTCCAGTGTCTTTTCGGCATGCTGCATCGGTGGCAGCAAACACTGGCGGTCAAGCCGCCAGTGCCACAACCCAGCGCCCCGCGCACGGCTCCCTGCTCCCAGCTACAGCTTCTTCAGCGCATCGACCAGCGCATCAATGTGCTCGGTCGTGTGGGCCGCCGAGATCTGGATTCGGAGCCTCGCGTGGCCCTCGGGGACAACGGGGTAGCCGAAGCCGATGACGAAGACGCCCAGCTCGAGCAGGCGCTTGCTCATCGAGATCGCCTTGGCGGTATCGCCGACGATGATCGGGCAGATCGCCGTCGGCGAGTCGATCACCTCGAACCCCGCGCCGGTGATCTTCCTGCGGGCGTACGCGGTGTTGTCCTTGAGCTGCTGTACGCGCTCGGGCTCGCGGAGCAGGATCTCGATCGCCTTGGCGGCAGAGCACGCGACCGTCACCGGCAGCGCGTTGGAGAAGAGCGTCGGGCGTCCGCGCTGGATGATCAGTTCTGTGCCCCGCTTGTCGCCGGCGATGAAACCCCCCGCGCCGCCGCCGAGCGCCTTGCCCAGCGTGCCGGTGAAGTAATCGACGCGACCGTTCTCGTCTGTTTCGTCGTGGTGACCGTCGAGGTGGTCGACCATGCCGTAGTGCTCGTGGGTTCCGCGCCCGCGGGCGCCCATGACGCCGTGCCCGTGCGAGTCGTCGACGACGAGCATGGCGTCGTACTTGTCGCAGAGGGCCCGCAAGGCCGGCAGGTCGGCGATGTCGCCCTCCATCGAGAAGACGCCGTCGGTCACGACCCAGGCCTGTCCGGTCACCTCGTCGTTGTTCTGCGCGGCCTTGAGCTTCTCTTCGAGGTTGTCGAGGTCGGCGTGCTTGTAGACGGTCTTGTGCACGCCCTTCTTCATGGTCGACGCCAGGCGGATCCCGTCGATGATGCAGGCGTGGTTGAGCTCGTCGCTGATGAGGATGTCGCCGGGCTCGGCGAAGGTCGGGTACAGCGCCTCGTTGGCCGTCCAGCACGAGACGAAGGTGTACGCCGAGGGCGTGCCCATGTACCTGGCGATGAGCTCTTCGAGCTTCTCGTGCGGCTCGAAGGTCCCGCAGATGAACCGGACCGACGCGGTCCCCGCCCCGTACTTCCTCAGACCCTCGATCCCCGCCTCGACGACCTCGGGGTGGTTGGCCAGGCCGAGGTAGTTGTTCGAGCAGAGGCAGACGACCTCGCGTTCAGAGCCGTCAGACCCGCGGAGGCGGACCGTCGCGTCCATCGGCGAGGTGAGCGTCTGGAGGTGCTTGTACTGCCCGCCCTCGACGAGCTGGCGGAGGATGTCGTCGGTGCGGGCGTCGAAGGGGCGGTGGGTGGTGATGGTCATGGCGGTCCTCGCTGGTCTGATTCCGTGTCGTTGAGGCCGGGGAGTCTACAGCCCACAGGTCGCGCCAGGCGGGGAACAGCGGGCCGGCACGGATGTGACAAATTCAAAATCCGATTTTGAATCAGCCACAATCAACCCGGTTTATTTGATTGAGAACATGATATTATAGGACTACAAGGCAGATGGTCGTCACGCGGCTCGGCGCCGTCCTCCCCTACCATCGAGCCCCCATGCGCTATGACCTGCTCGCGATCGACCTCGACGGCACCCTGTTGGACTCTCGCGGCAGGGTCAGCCGCGCCAACCTCAAGGCCCTCGACCGGGCCCGCAAGGCCGGGCTGGAGGTCACCCTCTGCACCGGGCGGGGGACGCGCGAGACGCTCGCCACCGCGGTTGCCGTGGGCCAGCGGACCCCGATCGTCACCGCCGGCGGGGCGATCATCGCCGACGCGGGGGACGGGCGGACGATCCACCGCTTCTCCCTCCGCCAGGACCTCCTGCACCCCGCGACCGATCTGTTGCTCTCGCACGGGTACGCGGTTTTGGTGCTCAAGGACGCGACCGAGACCGGGTACGACTACCTCGTCGTCCGGGGCGAGCAGAACCACCCCGTCGGCCAGTGCAACGAGTGGTGGTTCAACCACACCGGCGTCAGCGTCCGCTACGCCCAACGCCTCGACGAAGACGAGCACCCCGAGCACACCGTCCGCTTCGGCGTCGCGGGGATGAGCGCCGACTTCGCGCCGATCAAGGCCGGGCTGACCGACCGGTTCGCCGGACGCTTCGCCATCCAGCACTTCCAGGGCGTGTTCGATCCCGACCATGTCGGGCTGCCTGTCGGGGCGACTTACGATGTGATCGAGATGTGCGACAGCGGCGTCAACAAGTGGAGCGCCCTTGAACACCTGGCGAGTTCGCACGGGATCGACACCGGGCGCATCGCCGCGATCGGCGACCAGGTCAACGACATCGAGATGGTCAAAGGCGCCGCCCTCGGTGTCGCGATGGCCAACGCGCGCCCCGAGGTGAGAGCGGTCGCCGACCGTTCCACGCTCAGCAACGAGGAAGACGGCGTCGCGCACGCGATCGACCGCATCCTCGCGGGCGAGTGGTGAGTCGGTGCAGACGCTCGCGGAGATCAGATCGCTGCTCGAATCGCGCGGGTTCGCGCCGCGCAAGAGCTTCGGCCAGAACTTCCTGATCGACCAGAACCTCTTGCGCAAACTCGTCGACTCGTCGGAGGTCGGCCCCGGCTCGCTGGTGCTCGAAGTCGGCCCCGGCACCGGCACGCTGACAGAAGAACTCCTCGACCGCGGCGCGGAAGTGATCGCGTGCGAGCTCGACCGCGGACTGTGCGAACTGCTGCGCGAGCGCCTCGGCGCGAACGAACGCTTCACGCTCATCGAGGGCGACTGCCTCGCAAAGAAGTCGGAGCTCGAGCCCGAGGTGGTGCGGACGGTCGGTGGCCGGGGGGTTTCCCTGGTCGCCAACCTCCCCTACGGCGCCGCGACGCCCCTGATCATGACGCTGCTCGTCGACCATCCCAATTGCGAGCGCATGTGCGTGACGATCCAGCGCGAGGTCGCCGAGCGTCTGGCGGCGGCGCACGGCTCCAAGGCGTACGGGCCGATCAGCGTCGTCGCGCAGTCGTGCGCGGAAGTACGCATCATCGCGAACCTCCCGCCCTCGTGCTTCTGGCCGAGGCCCGAGGTCAACAGCGCGATGGTGCGTATCGACAGGCTCGGACATCCTTTGTGCGGCGATCTTCAGGGTCTGGCGTTGCTGAGTAAACGCCTGTTCTCGTCGCGCAGGAAGCAGCTCGGGAGTGTTCTCGGACGGAATTTTCCGTTTCCGGACGGCGTTGATCCGGGCGCGCGTGTGGAATCGCTCACTCCCGCCCAGATTGTGGGGCTTTTGCAGGCGCGAGTGTCGTAGTACACTGTGGTGTTGGCCGAATCCGAAAGGAGGTGAGGCCGGCATGGCGGATCGCCCCTTGCGCAGCGTGCCGACCACAAAGACGTGGTCGGCGGAGCGTGTTCAGACAGGGCCCGGCAGTGCGGGTGTCACCACCCGTACCGACAGGCCGCCGACGACCCCCTCACCCCCGAACGAAGCCGCGGTTCACCGACCGAAGCGCACGCATCAGATCTTCGAAGACGACGACACACTCTCCCTCGGGGCATCGCTTGGGCCGGCCCTCCGCGAGGCCTGCGAGGGACGCCTCGGCGAGATCGAATGGTTCAGGTCGACCTGGCAGCGCGGCGGCGCGGCCACCGGCTTCTCGACATGGCGCCGATCCGACGACAAGACCATCCGCGTGATGGTCAAGGTCCCCGTCGGCGCACGCGAGTATTCATGGACGACGCGCCTGGGCGCCGTCGGCGAAACCGACTGGGACTCTGAAGCCGCCCGTTCCCTCCCGACCCCGCGCGTCGTCGCCTCGGGGCTGGAGGTCGGCTCGTACGACATGGCGTGGCTGATCGTCGAGCGGTTCGAGGGCAGGCCGGTCTCAAGGGATCTGTGCGCCGATTCGATCCGTTCGGTCATGGAAGCCGCGGCGGAGTTCCAGAAGGCCGCCCAGTTGATCGGCTGCGGCCCGGGCCGTCCCGAGTACTGCCAGTGGTCCAAGCTGATCAAGAAGAGCCGCGAGCGGGTCTACGACTGCGGCCTCGACGAGCCCGACCGCTGGGCCTCGGCGCTGGACCGGCTCGACGGGCGCCTGCACAGTGTCCTTGAGCGCTGGTGGGCCCGCCCGATGAACGGATGGTGCCACGGCGACCTGCACCCCGGCAACGCGATGCGTCGCGAGAACGGGGGCCGCTGGGCCCTGATCGACCTCGGCCTGGTCCACCCCGGGCACTGGGTCGAGGACGCGGTCTACTTCGAGCGGCTCTTCTGGGGCCACGAGGACAAGCTCGGCGGGGTCGAACCCGTCGAGGCGATGGCCGAGGCACGCCTGCGCCATGGCCTGCCCGTCGGCGACCGGGACTATGAGCTGGCGGACATCCGGCGTCTGCTGACGGCGGCGTGCGTCCCGGTCTTCCTCGCCCGCGAGGGGCGCCCGGTGTATGTGCGGGCCGCGATCGAGCGTCTGGAACGCCTGGTGGATCTGTTCGGACGGAGAGCGGGGTAAACACCCTACTGACCCGGGTGGGCGGCGCCCTGGACGGCTCAGGCATCGTCTGGGCGGGTTTTCCGGCTAGACTTGCGGCGGTCGCCGGCACGGCGGCCCTCGCCGACGCGGGTCTCCAGGCCCGGGCCCCCGGCCGGCGCGTCGTCGTGACCTCTGGAGAAGACCGGCCCTCCTGGGCGGAACGGAAGGGTGAGCCGTGGAAGCATTTGATCGACTCAAGAGCATCGTCGCATCCCTGGACGAAGACATCGCCAAGGCCGAGGGCGGCAACAAGGCCGCGGGAACCCGGGTGCGTCAGGCGATGCAGGACATCAAGTCGATCGCCCAGGACATCCGTCAGCAGATCCTGGATCTGCGCAAGACGGAGGAGACGCGTTGACGCCGCGGCGTGTACGCGCAAACGCCCTGCCATGAGCGATCAACTCGTCGAATCGAAGTTTCTCGTTGACCTCGCCGGTGTGGATCTCGGCGCCCGTCTGTACGGGCGTGAGCATATCGAGGGGTACAACCCGCACCGCGGCGAGATGTCCCTCTTGGACCACATCGTCTGGGAGTCGGATGACCACAGTTCGGGTGTCGCGCTCAAGATCGTGCGCGATGACGAGTTCTGGGTGAAGGGACACTACCCCGGCAAGCCCATGTTCCCGGGCGTCCTTCAGGTCGAGACCGGGGCCCAGATGGCCTGCTACCTCTTCAACCGGCGCAAGCCCTACCCCAAGCTCGCGGCCTTCCTCCGCATCGAGCACTGCTCGTTCCGGTCGATGGTCCAGCCCGGCGACGAGCTGTTCATCCTCTGCCGCGATGTGAAGTTCGGTCGGCGTCAGTTCATCTGCGACCTCCAGGGCCTTGTCAACGGCGAGCGTCTCGCGTTCGACGCGCGTATCCGGGGGATGGAGTTGGCGGCCGAGGATCAGTAGCCTTCGCCCACGGGAGGCGTCCTTGTCCAAACAGGCTCCGTTCCCGATCCTGCTCGAACCGATCTTGAAAGAAAAGGTCTGGGGCGGGGATCGTCTGCGCGAGTTCGAGAAGCAGGTCGCCCACGGGGACCGTATCGGCGAGTCGTGGGAGCTCGCCGACCTCGACTCAACCTCCGCCTCGGGCGGCGGCGGGGGCGAAGCCGTCTCGAAGATCCTCGGCGGCCCCCTGGACGGCAAGCCCCTCCGCGACGCGATCGAGCTTTGGGGCGACGAGCTGATCCACAGCAAGCGCCTGCTGCAGGGCCGCTTCCCGCTCCTGGTGAAGTACCTCGACGCACGCGAGCACCTCAGCGTGCAGGTGCATCCCTCGCCCGAGTACGCCGAAACGCATCCCGAGGCCCGCCTGAAGACCGAGTGCTGGTTCGTCCTGCGGGCCGACCCGCTCGAAGACGGCTCCAAGCCGGTGATCTACAAGGGGGTCAAGGAAGGGATCGACGCGGACGAGTTCCGTCGCCGCGTCGAAGTGGCCGCGAGGACCGGCAAGGAGCCGGTGGACGAGGCGGACTCGGTCCCCGCGTCGCTGCAGGAGGTCCCCGCCAAGCCGGGCGACATGCACCTCCTGCCCAGCGGGACGGTGCACGCGCTGGGTGCGGGCGTGCTGGTCGCGGAGATCCAGACCCCCAGCGACACGACCTTCAGGGTCTACGACTGGGCGAAGGAATACGGGCGCGAGGGGCGGGAGCTGCACATCGAGGAGTCGATGGCCTGCATCGACTTCGGGCGGGCCCCCGAGGCGACGAGCCTTGGCAAGGGCAAGACGCGGGGCGTGCTCTGCGACACCCAGCACTTCAGCGTCGAGCGGGTCGTGCTGAACCCCGACCAGACGATCGAGTTCAAGGGCGGACGATGCCTGGTCGTGATGGTCCTCGACGGGGGGATCGAGCTCCACGGGCGCATCCACTATGTCGGCGCGACGCTGGTGATCCCCCGCGCCTGGTCGGGCAAGGCACGCTGCGAGAACCTCGCCCGCCTGCTGGTCGTTACCGTCGGCAATCCAAAGGACTAGAGCCGGCTCAGGCCCGGTACGCGCCGGCGACCTTGGCGACGGCGTCGGCGATCTTGTCGACCTGCTCGTCGCTGAGGTCGTGGTGGATCGGCAGGGAGAAGACGCCCTTGGCGATCGAGCGGGCGACCGGGGGGTGGTCGGTGACGAAGCCCTTGAACGCCGGCTGCTCGGTGAGGGAGAGGGGGTAGTGGACCGCCGTCGGCACGCCCTCGGCCTTGAGGGCGGCGCAGAAGGCGTCGCGGTCGCACGACATGGCGCCCTCTTCCAGCCTCAGCGTGTACAGGTGCCAGACCGGCTCGGCGCCCGGTGTGGTGACGGGGGTGGCGACGCCTTGGACATCGGCGATGCGCTCGTTGTAGCGGGCGGCGATCTCGCGACGGCGGTCGGTCTGCTCGCCGAGGCGGTCCATGCGGGAACAGCCGATGGCGGCCGTGATGTCGTTCATCCGGTAGTTGTACCCGATGGATTCGTGCAGGTACTTCGTGTCGCTTTCGCCGTGGGAACGGAGGCGCTGGATCTTGAACGAGAGGTCGTCGTCGTTGGTGGTGATCATGCCGCCCTCGCCGGTGCCGAGGTTCTTGGTGGCGTAGAAGGAGTAGGTGACGGCGTCGCCGAACTCGCCGAGGCCCTTGCCCTTGTAGGTGGCCAAGTGGGCCTGGGCGGCGTCGTAGATGATCTTGAGGTTGTGCTTCTTGGCGAGGGCTTCGACGGCGTCGATGTCGACCGGCATGCCGTAGACATGCGTGGCGGCGATCGCCATGGTCTTTGGCGTGATGCGCTTCTCTGCGTCTGCAACATCAATTTGATAGGTATCTGGGAGGCAGTCGGCCCAGACGGGCTTGCAGCCCCGGGCGACGATCATGCTGGCGGTGGCGATGTAGGTCCAGGCGCAGACGAGGACCTCGTCGCCGGGCTGGAGGAGGGGCTCGTAGGCGAGCTGGAGGGCGCAGGTCCCGTTGGCGCAGGTGTGGGCGTGCTTGGCGCCGGTGGCCATCGAGAAGCGTTTTTCGAGCTCGGCGCACTTGGGGCCCTGGCGGAGCATGCCCGAATCGAGGACGCCCATGGCGGCGGCCTTGTCTTCGGGGGTCAGGGCGAGGGACATGAAGGGGACGGGGGTCTTGAAGACCGGGTCGCCGCCGTTGAGGGCGAGGGCCTGAGGACGGGCGGCGTGCTGGGCGGTAGACTGAGCCATGCGAACGAACCTCCTGGCGCGGGCGAGCCGCGTGCAAAGAGGGTAGACCCCGCCCTGCGTGCGGTGCTGGTCCGGGGAACCGCGGGGGGCGGTCGTCGTACCTGCTACGGGGTGAGTGGGGCGTCCGGCCGGCCCGCGAGGGTCCCCGCCTTGAACCGGGCGCGATGATCGGGCAGTTTAGAGATCGGAGATCGAGCGATGCGCGGACGACGATTCGCGGGCGTGCTGGCTTCGGCGGTGCTCTTTGGTGCGGCGGCTCCGGCCTTGTCCCAGGCGGAGCGTGAGTATTCGCGCGGCAGGCTGGTGCAACCGACGCACGCGGAGTTGGTGCAGGCCGCCAACGAGATGTACGCCAAGGCGTTCGGCGAGGCACGGCCCACTCGTGCGTGGCTGGTGCGGCTCGGATCGGGCGAGACGATCGAACGCTTC
>SLFH01000236.1 GCA_007124345.1 Phycisphaerales bacterium
AGATTGACGGCGACCTCTCTTCGACGCGTACGCCGCGATGCGTCTTCAACGAGCAACGATGCCCGCAACCCGGACGCCGATCCCTGAGCAAAGCGAAGGGTCGGGTCGCAAGTGCATGGGCGCTTCAGCCCGCGCAGAGGCGATTGCACCTATGGCACAATCTGGATCACGCCCTCGGCGTACCCCCGGAACACATGGGCCGCGTCGGGCGGCGGCTCGATCGTGTTGTCGTCGCGCCACACCAGTGTCGGCATCGGCATCCCCGGCGGCATCAGCACCACGAACCACTCCGCTCGCACCACGAGGTTCCCGCCCTCGGAGGCTCGGAACACCGTGTTGAACCTCGGGTTGGTCGACGCACTGACGAACTCGCTCTCGCGCCCAAGCGGCGACACGCCGGGGTCGCTGACCGACGGCGCTTGGCCGACGCCGCGGGTAAAGCCGGCGAACGCGATCAGCGTCTCGAACCGACCCAGTTGATCCCAACGCGGCGTGATCGCAACGCTCGGCGAGAGTGTGAAGCCAAGCGACACGCGGGGGAGCAGGCGCTGGACCTCCCCCCTCGTCGCCGCTCGCTCGAACCGCTCGACGAGGGGATCGGGCAGCGAGCCGGACTCGATCTGATCGAGCAACCAGTTCGCCTCCGAGACGGTCCACCGACCCGGCCGCCGCTCGGGATCAAGCATTGCAGTGGCGAGGCGCACAACCTGATCCTCGGTGAGCTGGCGACCCGAAAGCTCGATGAACTCGGCGCTGCCGAGCGAACTGGGAGCACGGACGATGCGCGAGATCAGCGTATCGTCTGGGATCGAGGGCATAAACCATCTGGCTGCGACGCGCGATCCTGCCGCGTTGTGCAGGAATCCCCCTGCGTACAGCCCGGCCATTGCGCAAACACCGATCGCGATGACCTGCCACTTTCGCCGAAACTCTATCCCTTGCGTCAGTCCGTTTGGGCGCAACCACTTCGTTCCGCACTCGGGGCAGGTTCCGGAAGTATCCGTCGAGTAGGGATAGCCGCAGCATGCGCAGGAAATCCTGATCCCCTTGCGGTTCACCGCCAAGAGAAAGAATGTCTGCATGACCGCGACGCTCGATAACATCAGGACCGGCAACCCGATCGATCCGCCCCCGAATGTCGTCGCGTAAACAAATCCGGCGATGATCGCAGAACCCCAGACAGCCCAAGTCGCGTGCTCGATCGCCCATCGACGAACCTCCCGTCGGAAGTGGCCGGACCCAAGGGCTCGCCTGGCCCCAACAAACCCACCAATCCCTGTCGCGAGTAGAAGCAGGCTTACAAAGATCACTAACTCGTAGTAGTCAACGCGTAGGGCCGAGTCGGGACGAAACCGTTGGATGAACAACGGAAAGCCGACGATGAAGCTCGCATAGAGCAGCGTCAATCCATACCACATCCGCACCGCGAACAACGGGACCCCGATCCACCACGGCCTGCGTGCCGCCCGGTCGATCCACTTGTGTTTCTCCAGCTCGTCCTTCTCGATCGCGCCCAGCACATCCCGCATCGTCGGGACATGATCGATGATCTCGGCCTCGCCCTGCGTTTCAGTCATCGCGGCACGCTGATGGTGGTGGAGGCTTCAAGCCGCACCTGCCCGATCTCACCCTGCAACGGAGCGGGGATCTCGGCGCTCTGCCAAACGATCGTACGGGCGCTGAAGGGCCCGTCCACCAGCACCACCCAGCACTCGAACCGCAGCGACCGCTCGCCCGCTTCGAGTCCGGTGAAGCGATACACCCATTGCTTCGTTCTCGCCTCCGGCCTTGTCCTGCTGTGGTGGATCGACTCATAGCTCGTCGCCCGACCGGCCAACGCCCCGCCGTCGACACCGACGCCGACGCCGGCGAGCTCGAATCTCAGTTGGTACGGCGACCATCCGACGGCCTCGGCCGTCGCGGCCACACGAACCTCCCCGGCTCCGGCGGGCGAGGCCTCCAGCGTCAACACGACCCTCTCGCTGATGAAGCGTTCGATCTGCTCTTGGGAGATCTCGCCCGCGCCGAGGCGGTTGTAGAACCAGTCCGAGGCGAAACCGTTGATCCGGTCGGTCGCGGGCTGATCGAGGACGCGTTCGGCGAGGCGTGTCGTCTGGGCTTCTGTGAGCGTCCTGCTGTTGATCTGTTGCCAGAGCCCCCAGTCATAGCTCTGCCGGTGGACCCCGACGGATGCGACCAGCCGCCCCGTCGGCGTGATCGCATAGAAGCTCTCACGGAAACTCAACCCCAGAACGAACACTGCCATGAGCGTCGCATAGAAGGCAACCCTCCCCGCGTTCCATCGTTCCTTCGTGCTGTGCCGCGCAAGGAGTCCCCCGGGCTCGTGCCAGGGGGCGCCGCACTCGGGGCACCGATCCGAGCCGACGCCCTCGCAGGGGTAGTCGCACGCGGCGCAGCGGAGTTCGTTGTCGACCCCCCGCTCGCCCAACAGCCCGAGTCGAAAGAAAACCGCCCAGACCAGCAGCCCGCCAACCACGGCGGGCGTCATCGAAAGGTACATCGATCGCAGCGCAAAGCCGCCGAAAAAGTGCGCGGCGCCGAGCACCACCGCGAGCCCGCCAAAAGCCCAGACCACCGTCTGAATCACGAGCTTGCGGGCCCGCGCGAGGTCG
>SLFH01000036.1 GCA_007124345.1 Phycisphaerales bacterium
CCGCCGAGCGCTTGGCCGAGAAGTACGGGCGCACGCGCGAGGGCGTGCGACGCGTGCTGCTCGCCCACGACCGAGACGCGGACGAGCCGGGCTTTGCGCCCGTGCGTCCGGGCAGCCGCGAGGACGGGGCGAGGGCGCTGGAGATGGCCCGCCTCGGCGTCGAGCCTTCGGAGATCGCCGAAACGATCGGGCGCACGACGCGGGCGATGCGCCGCGCGATGCTGGTCGATCGCCTGCACCGGTTGCTTGAACTGGAGGGCGTGGCGCCCGAGCAGGGCCGGCGGCAGCCGTCCGACCTCGCGCTGGGGCACCCGATGCTCACCCACGGGCTGGGGGATCCGGGGGAGACCATCTTGTCAGAGTTTGTCCGAAAGGCCCGCGCATCGCCCCCGATGCCCCCGCAAGTCGAGCGGCTGTTCGCGTCCGGCGCGGGGTTGCTGGTGCGGCGTGCGATGCGAGCGCGGGCCGAGATCGACCGCCACCAGCCCGAGGCGACGGCGCTGGACAGCGTCGAGACGGATCTGCTGTGGGCCGCACGTTTGCGCGTTGAGTTGCTGCGTCCGCAGTGGGTCGTGATGCTCCGCGTGCTGGACGACAGGCTCGGCAGGCCGGCAGAGCATGTGCGGTCCGAGGAGCTGTCGAGGCTGCTCGAGGCGGTGTTCGCCGCAGCGTGCCACGCGGCCGGGGCGTTCGACCCGGAGCGGGGCGGCAGGCTGGCCGCGAGGGTGACGCTCGAGGCCGACCGTGCGGCAAGAGCCGTCCTCTCCGACCACCCCGTCGGCCCGCAGGCGGAGGGCAGGGCGACGCCCAGGCTCTCGCAGGGCGGGTCCATCGCCGACTGGACTCGCCGCGTCGCCCCTTGGCAGGCGTGGCTGGAACCCGACCCCCGCGTGCCCGGTGTGCTTGATAGGCTCGACGAGGGCGAGCGGGAGATCCTGCGCCTGCGTTACGGGCTCGGGCCGAAGCCCCGGACGATCGCGGCCCTCGCAGAAGAACTGGGCGTGGCGGCCTCGACGGTGTCAAGACGCGTGCGCGGGGCGGTCCGTGCCGCGATCGAGGTGGCCGGGGCCGATAGCATCCGTCCATGACTACCAAGCCCCGCACGCTGGACGACATCGAGCAGGTCGATCTGATCGTCGGCATGGAGATCCATGTCGAGCTGGCAACGAAGCGCAAGATGTTCAGCGGCGCGTCCAACCCCGCGGCGCCCACGAACGGACAAAGCCGCGAAGAACCCGAGCCCAACACGCTGATCGACCCGACGGTGCTGGGCCTGCCCGGGGCGCTGCCGGTGATGAACAAGCGGGCGATCGAGCTCTCGATGATGGTGGGCGCGGCCCTCGGCTGCCGCATCTCCGAGTTCACCAAGTGGGACCGCAAGAGCTATTTCTACCCCGACCTGCCCAAGGCGTACCAGATCAGCCAGTACGACCTGCCCCTGTGCTACGACGGGGCGTTCGACCTGCCCTCGCTCGATGCTGAAGGGCGGATCGATCCGCGCGGCCCCGAGCGGCGCATCGGCATCATCCGCGCGCACCTGGAAGAAGACGCGGGCAAGCTGCTGCACGAGGCGCCGGGGGGCAAGGCGATCGAGGGCTCGATCGTCGACCTGAACCGCGCCGGCACGCCCCTGCTCGAGATCGTCACGCAGCCGGACTTCCGCTCGGCCGACGAGTGCGTGGCGTTCGCGAGGATCCTGCGCGACATCTGCCGCAGCCTCGGGGCGAGCGAGGGCGTGCTCCAGCTGGGACACATCCGCTTCGAGCCGAACATCAACACGAAGATCACTTTCTTTGACAGGAGCACCGCGACGACGCCGATCGTCGAGGTGAAGAACCTCAACTCGTACCGCTCGCTCAGGCTCGCGATCGAGCACGAGCTGGCCGAGCAGCCCAAGCGCTACCTGCAGGACGGGCGCGAGATGGGCCCGGGCATGAAGACGACGCGCGGGTGGGACGACAAACGCGAGGTCACCTTCTCCCAGCGCGAGAAGGAAGACGCGCACGACTACCGCTACTTCCCCGACCCCGACCTCCCGCCGGTGGTGATCGGCGACGCGTGGCGCGAGCGCGTCTGCTCGCAGGTCGGCGAGCTGCCCCACCGCAAGCAGATCCGATACATGGACGAGGCCGCCCTCTCACCCGCGGAAGCCCAGGCGCTCACGGCCGAGCCGGGCGTCGCGGCGTACTACGAGAGCATCGTCGAGCTCCTGATCGGCAAGGACGACAAGTACCGCATGGACCGAGAGCACGCCGGCAGAGCCGCGGCGAACCTCGTGCTCCAGTCAGGCGCCAAGCACGCCAACGAGCGGGGAGTGAGCGTCGACCGCCTCGGCGTCTCGCCCCAGCACGCCGCGGAGATCATCTTCCTCCGCGAGGACGGACGCATCAGCGCCCAGGGGCTCGACGAGCTCTTCGGCCTCTACGCATCGGGCGAGGCGGGCGACGAAACCGCAGAGACCCTCGCCGAATCCCGCGGCATGATCGTCGTCCGCGATGAGGGCGCCCTCGAAGCCTGGTGCGACGAAGTCATCGCCGAACACCCCGCCATCGCCGAGCAGATCAAGGGCGGCAAGGACCAGGCGATCGGACGCCTCATCGGCGAAGTGATGAAAAAGTCCAAAGGCC
>SLFH01000085.1 GCA_007124345.1 Phycisphaerales bacterium
CTGGCACGCCGGGCAGAACACCGTTGTTCGTTGGGCCAGCAAAATCTGCGCGAGCTCCCCGCCGCAGCGCTCGCACGCCAGCCCCCCGCGCCCGTACACCCGGTGCAGCGTCTGCGCCATCCCGGCCACACCTCCGGCGTCGAGGTAGTCGCGGATCGACGACCCTCCCGCCTCGATCGCCCGGGCCAGAATCGCGCGGATCCCCGAGGCCAGCTCCAGGGCCTCGCCCTTGCTCAGCGACCCCGCCGCACGACCGGGTGCAATACCCGATTCGAACAGGGCCTCGTCGGCGTAGATGTTCCCGACGCCGGCGATCACCCGCTGGTCGAGCAGCGCCGCCTTGATCGCCCGGGCCGAGCCCCCCAGCCGCTGTCGCAGGACCGGCCCCGTCACCCCAAGCGCGTCCGGCCCCAGCCCGCTCCAGCGCTCACTCAGCGACTCCAGATTCTCGAAGGCCCGCAGTCCTCCGAAGCGTCTGGGATCCCGGAAGAGCAATCGTCCGCCGCCCTCAAGCTTCAGCGTTGCGTGGATGTGGTCGCGCTTGCTCGCCCTCGCGCCCGGACCCAGCAGCACGAGCTGGCCGGTCATCCCCAGGCGGACCAAGAGCACCGATCGGGCCGCCCCTCCCTCGCCCCCCGCCTCACCGACAATTGCCAGCTCCTTGCCCAGCCGGCGCACATCAACGACCGTCGTCCCGACGAGCAGGTGCCGTGCCTCGTGCCGCCGCGGCTTCGACGCCCCCGACCGCTGGCGTGAAAACCCGCCCGCCGGATCGCCCGGAACCACCAGCACATCCCGCCGGTGCAGCGTCGCCCCGACCACCCGCTTGGCGAGCACCCCGGGCGACAGGCTCTGGCGGATCCGCTCGACCTCGGGGAGTTCGGGCATCTCAGTCCCCGCCCTTCCGCCCCCGGTTCCGCTCGCGAAGCGACCTGAAAAACCCGCGGAGGAGTTCGGCCGACTCCTCGGCCATCACGCCGCCGATGACCTGCGGCCGATGATTCAGCCTCGGGTCGTCGGTAATCTTGTACAGGCTCTCGCACGCCCCGGCCTTGGGGTCCCTCGCCCCGTAGACCACGCGTCCGACTCGCGCGTTGACGATCATCCCGGCACACATCGGGCAGGGTTCGAGCGTCACCAGAACCGTGCAGTGGTTGAGGCGCCAGTCGCCGACCGCTGCCGCGGCGTCCCGGATCGCCAGGAACTCGGCGTGCCCGGCCGGGTCGCGCTCCCGCTCGCGGGTGTTGGCCGCCTCGGCGAGCACGCGCCCCGACTCGGTCTCGTAGACGACCGCCCCGACGGGCGTCTCGCCCGCCGCCGAAGCTTCTCGGGCCAGCTCCAGCGCCCGCGCCATCAGTTCCAGATCCTTCGGCGTCGGCGAGCCCAGCTCACCTTCGCCGGGCCCCCCAGCCCCGTCTTTCCGATTGAACCAGTCGCGCAGGCTCACGGCCCGCTCCCCTTACCGCTGTCAGCGTGCGGGTCGTCGTACCACGCCTCGTCCGGGGCCTCGGTGTCCGGCTCCTTGTCCATCGGAATCACACGCAGCAGCAGGATCCCGAGCTCGTACAGCAAGTACAACGGCACCGCCAGCATCACCATCGAGATTGGGTCCGCGGGCGTCAGCACTGAACCCACCACCGCCGCCCCCAGCACCGCGTACCGGCGCACCCGTCCCAAAGACGCCGGCGTCACCAGCCCCATCCATCCCAAAAGCAGCACCACCACCGGTGTCTGGAACCCCAGCGCAAACGCGAGCGCCATGTTCAGGATGAGCCTGGTGTACTCGCTCAGCCGCGGCTGCTGCGCCAGCGCGTTCCCCCCCGTCACCGGCACACCCACCACCCTCGCCCTCTCGCCCTCACCGATCGCGATGCGCAGCTGCATCAGCTCGGTGTTCAGCCACCACGCCCCCGCCTCGGGCGCGATCGGATCCGCCGGCAGCACCATCACCGATGGCAGCGTCGTCCCGTCGGGCAGCACCATCGTCTCGGCCGTGATCCGGCCAAGCCCCGCCCCGAACTGGAGAAAGAACACCAGGACCAGCGGCAGGATCAGCTTGTACAGAAACAGCACCCCCGCCAGGCTCATGAAGAAACTCATCGGGATGAGCACATGCACGAACCGCCGCTCGTTGCGGTACAGCCCAGGCGAGATGAACCGCCAGAGCTGATAGACCAGCCAAGGCGCCCCGAGGATCACCGTCATCACCAGGCCCACCCGTAGCCAGGTCGTCAGCGGCTCGACAGGGCTGAGCGTCTGAAGCTGCCCGGGCAGCCCCTGGCTGAGCAGGGCCTCCTGCATCGGCGCGATGATGAGGCGCAACGCCGTGCGGGCAAGCAGCAGCGAGACCGCAAAGACGGGCAGCAGCCCGAGGATCGCGATGATGATGCGGGCGCGCAGCTCCTCGAGGTGATCCCCGAGCGGCATCACCGACCCGCCCGGGTCGCGGCCGGACGATCGGTTGGCAGGGGCTCTTTCCATCATGGTTCACGCCGCGGAAGGCAAGGAGGATAGGGGAGCCCGGGGGGAGGAGGGGACAGTTCGCGACTGAGCGCGAACGCCGCGTCTATGTGGTAGGCTGCTGCGGTCCGTTGCACACGCCGAAAGCCCCCAGATGCCCGATCGAA
>SLFH01000003.1 GCA_007124345.1 Phycisphaerales bacterium
CCGCCTCTTCATCGAACGAGGCGAACAGCAGCGGCCGGCGCACCCACCAGAGCACGCCGAGGATCAGGAAGCAGCACACCCATGCGATCAGCGCGTCGGCGCCGCCGAGCGTGAGGAACGATCCGAAGAGCACCGTTTCGATCGAGGGCGGCGGGAGCTCGCCCGCCTCCTGCGCCCGCCTGCCCGCGTGCGCCGCGAGCAGGAAGCCGATCGCCATCGCGCCGGCGAGCACCACGCCGATCGCCGTGTCCGCCCGCGACGAGTCCTCGCGGCTCAGCCACGCCACGCCCATCGCCGAGGCGATGCAGAACGCCACGACCACGAAGAACATCGCCAGTTCCTGCCCGAGCCCCGCCTCGGTGGTCGCCAGGCCGAGCACCATCGCCAGGCCCACGCCCCCGAACGCCGCGTGGCTGACGCCCTGCCCGATGAACGCGAGGCGCTTGAGCACGACCAGCACGCTCAGCACGCCGCAGAGCAGCGCGATCGCCAGCGCCGCGAGCAACCCCATCGAGAACTGCACGCCCAACGAGGGATCGGTGAGGTAGTCGAAGGTTCTCACGGGCGTCCCCCGCTTGGATGGCTTGTGCCGGGGCCGTGGTCGTGAGAGTGGTCGTGGGTATGGCTCGGGTCTTCGCACGACGCGGCGTCGTGCGCGTCGACATGCACATCGCCGAAGATCCCCGCGACATCGTGCCGGAAGACCTCCGCGAGCACCGCCGGCGTCAGCCCTTCGGGCGAGGTGTGCGAGTGGACGGTCCTGGCGATGCATGCGACACGATCGCACCCCGCGACGATCGAGCGCACGTCGTGGCTGACCAACACGATCGTCAGGCCGAGCTCACGCCGAAGCGTGTTCAGCAGGTCCGCGAAGCGTCGCTGGCCCTCGACATCGATGCCGACGGTCGGCTCGTCGAGCAGGAGCAGGCTCGGGCCGGTCGAGATCGCGCGGGCGATCAGGACACGCTGGAGCTGCCCGCCGCTGAGGCGCCCGATCGGCCGGCGCGAGAGGTCTGATACGCCTACGAGCTCCATCGCCCGATCGGTCCGGCCCCTTGCCTTGGCGTCGGGCCGCCTCCACGGCGCCAGCCTCGCGGTCGAACGCAGCTCGACGCACTGGCGGACGCTGATCGGAAACGCCAGCTCCGCCCCGAACTTCTGCGCCACGAGGCCGACGAGCCCCGAAGCCACGGCCTCGGCCGGCGACCGACCCAGCACGCGCACCGAGCCCTCCGTCGGCCTGAGCCGACCGAGCACGAGCTTGAGCAGTGTGGACTTGCCGCCCCCGTTGGGCCCGAGGACGCCCAGAAACTCGCCCTGCTCGACGCGGAGCGTCACGCGTTCGACGGCCGGGACCTCGGTTCCGGGGTAGCGGAATGAGACGCGGTCGAACGCGATCGCGGGCTCTGTTGCATCGGATGTCGGGCCGGCCGGCGCCCCGGGCGTTGCCTGGGTCATGCGCGAGTCTAGGTTGACCCGCCGAGGGTTCGAACGAGCTCGTCGAGGTTGCGGCGCATCATGGCGAACCAGTCCCCGTCGCCGTGCGGGTCGAGCACCCCCACCGACACCCCCGCCTCACCCGCGACGCGCCGGATGACGCCCGCGTCCCGGCCGCCGTACTGCGGCTCCAGAAAGACGCCCCGCACGCCCGCCTCGCGCACGGCCCGCGCCGCCCGTTCCAGATCGCCCGCCGAGGGCTCGGCGGTGTCGACAGGGCGGAGCACCTCGGCGACTTCGAGGCCGTAGCGGTCGGTCAGGCGCGACCATGCGTTGTGGTGCGTGACGATCACGGCGCCTTGCAGCGGGGCGAGTCGATCGCGGTACTCGGCGTCGATCCCGTCGATGCGCATCGCGAGCGCGTTTGCCGCGCCGGCATCGAACTCGTACCCGGCGTCTCGGGCTGCCTCCAGCACGATCGGGCCGAGTTTCTCGACAAACTGCTTGACCAGAACGGGGTCGAGCCAGAGATGCGGGTCTTCGTCGCCGTGGTCGCACCCGTCGTGATGATCGTGGTCGTGGTGGTGATCGTGCCCGAGCTCGATGCCGAGCAGATCCGCGAAGGCGACATCTCGGCGCCAGGGCGTCTTGTGCCGGTTCAGATGACGGACCACGATCGGCTCGAGCCCGCGCCCGATGTAGACCACCAGGTCGGCGCGGCTCAGGCTCGCCACATCGCTCGGCGTCGGCTGCCAGCCGTGGTGGTTCGCCCCCGGGGGCAGCAGCACCTTCACCTCCGAGCCTTCGGGGAGCAGCGGCTCGACGAGGCCCTTCAGCGGCGGCAGCGTCACAACCACCCGCAGCGGACCCTCGGGGCGGGTTTCCGATCGCTCGCCGCAGCCGGAAACGAAGGCCATCGCGATCCCGATCAAGATGCACGCGATCAGTGTCCGCATCATGCGGGTCTCCTGGGCCTGCCTGAGCGGCGGCGTGTTGTCCGGAGAATAGCCCGGACACCTGAGAATCTATTCTCATTGTTGCCCCGAGGTTCGCCTGAGTCGAGCGAATTCTCTCGCGGGGCGCGGGCGACGGGTCGGCCGACCCGCCTTGGCGTGCGGGCGGGATCCGCCTAGACTCCCGGCCTCGGGCTCTGAAGGGGGTCTGCGGCGACAATCCGGGGCGGTAGCTCA